>JBFJYC010000091.1:0-11136 GCA_041622815.1 Spongiibacteraceae bacterium
CGTCCTACAAATATTAAAGAAGGACGCGAGCGGCAATCCCCAATTCAATGATTCCCTCGGATATCACATCGAGGCGCCTGTACCTAGCATTCCCGCCAGCACTTTCACAATTTCCGCTTGGGTAAAAGTGAACGAATTCAATCCAACCAGCACCGGCAACATGGGGATTTTTGTGTTTCAAGGAACCTCAGGCACGCCCGCTACTAGTTCGTCCGAAAAAGTTATCGGCGGCTGGGCTAACGGCCATTCTTTCGGCGTCTGGGGCCGGGTGGTGTCATCAAGCGGCGTTAAACACAGTCTGCCTTTTGCTGGCGCTGTATTGTCCTCCGGTCAAAACGCAAGCTGGCACCATGTCGTCTACACCGGCGACGGGGCGCTATTCAAGCTTTACATCGATGGAGTCCTGATATCGTCTGTTGCTTATGGCGGGACGCTCAGTGCACACCAGAACTTGTTTGTCGGCATCCAGGGTAACGAGATTTGGAATGGCTGGATCGACGATCTGAGAGTCTACGCATCAGCCCTCTCGGAAGATGATGTCACCGATTTGGGATCAGGCGGCGAAGATGAAGGGTCGAACGCTACTGTTTGGTCTGCGAATGGCCACGGCTATGAGATGGTCTATGCAAATGGACTTACCTGGGCTGAAGCAAATGCTGAAGCGCAATCAAAAGGCGGCCATCTCGTTAGCGTGAATTCCGCAGAGGAAAACACCTTTCTCGTCGACAATGTACTGCCTTGCATGCCCTGCGCGGGCACCGAGCACTGCCCTCAATCACAAGGGAACAACTTCATTTGGCACGGCCACGAGAGTTACAGCCAGTGGTCAACGGGTGAGCCTGTGACCTACACCAACTGGAGCCGAGGGGAGCCCAACGGTGATGGACCTACCGCTCATTTCTGGGATCGCGGCAACAATACGTGGCAGTGGAATGATTACCGCGGAAATCCGGCGCGGGTAATCGGATACGTTGTGGAATATTCAGAATCTTCCGGCGGGTCGGCTGAACCCCAGCCGCATTCATGTAATGCGCAAAGCCCGGGACCGATCGATAGCGACGGCGATGGACTGCCTGACGATGAAGACGAGCTTCCGAATGACCCCAGCAATGGGCCACTGGGTGATCGCGACGGGGATGGCGTGCTCAATCAGGACGACAACTGCCCGGATGATAACGGCAATGGCAACGTCGGAGCCGACGGTTGCCCGCTCGATACCGACGGCGACGGGGTAAACGACGATGTCGACAACTGTCCGGCGGTGGCAAACCCGGTACAGGCAGACCTGGATGGCGATGGCATCGGTGATGCCTGCGACGATGACATTGATGGGGACGGCGTTGGCAACAATTCCGACGATTGCCCGGTCAGTGACACGGACGCAACCGTAGACGGAAGCGGCTGCTCAATTGATGACTACTGCCCCTGTGAAGGCGCCCGTAACCACGGTCAGCACCAGTCCTGCGTCGCACAGGCGGCCAAGGACTTCCATAAGCTGGGCTTGATTACCAAGCACGAGGAAAGCGACCTCAAGCGCGCTGCCGCGAAATCTTCCTGCGGGCAGTAACAGCTACAAGCATCGCGGCATACGCAAGCCGGCGGGGGCAACCTCGCCGGTTTTTTTTGTGCGCTAAACGCGTTAACTCCTAACGCGATTCGCGTGCGGTTCGGTTGCGATCGTTGGTTTCAAGCTCCCAGCACCTCCGGCGCCTCCCAACATTCGCTGCACACATCGCATTTTAGACTTCCAACATCGCCGCCGTGTCCAATACGCTTCCGACTTCACCCTGCGCATTGAGACTGGCTCCATTCATCACGAAACCTACCTCGGTGTCTTCAGCATTACTGCCGGGCACATGCAAGGTATGTATCGATCCGGCCGGCTCATAAAGGTAAGAGCCGGCGATATTGATCGCCTTCGGATACTCTAGGTAATATCAGGAGCCTGAATCAGTAAACGCAAATATTTCGCCCGTGTGTTTGTGTTTCTGCATCGTCGTTCCGAGAGCGAATAACACACGAATGACCCACAGCTCCGACTCGATATTTGAACCGCCCCCGGTTAGACGGAGCGCAGATCCGGCTTACCGGCCAAATGACGACAACTGATAGCGCACGACTCCATGTAGGTACCTGCAATAAAGTCCCCGGGGTGTGGCAAATATCTACCGGGCAGCGCCATGGCGGCTGATTGGGCCGTCGCCACAAGTTTGCGCGAAATATATCCACATAGGAATTTATTCTGAACGTGACGTTGTTGGTAGTTCGACATTAAGAACAATGGGCAGATGGTCAGAACCTCGTTTTGACAGCTCTGTGATGTGTACTTTACTTTGAACCAGATGGATGTCATTGCTGATAACAAAGTGATCGAGAGCAACTCTTGGCAACGCTGCATGAAAGCTGGGGCCGGGCGTTACTAATGAAAAATTCTCACCAAACACTTCAGCAATGACCTTATAACCTCGCCACTCGTTAAAATCACCGACGATAATAGTAGGGCAGGTTTTTTGGTTCGATAACGCGTATTCGCGAATGCAATCCATTTGCTGGCGGCGCGTACGCCCTGTAAGGCCGAGATGCACACCTATTACTTCTAAGGCCGGAATGCCTTTTGTGCCGAATAAAGCTGAAATACAGCCACGCGGCTCCCAACTGGGTATTACGATTGGCTGAGAGTCTAAAAGCTGCAAACGATTGCTATAGAACAGAGCATTGCCATGATGACCGTGACTAATGTCACTATCTAACATAGGCGCAAGCGCCAATCCGAACTGGCTGTGCAAACGCTTACTTGATAGAACGCTGGGGCGCTGCCCTAGTCGCTTGTCCGCTTCTTGAAGTACAACAATATCAGCGTCTAGCTCCCCGATAATGTTCTCTATACGCTCCGGGTTCCGCCGCCAATCCAGCCCGACAGCTTTGCGTATATTATAAGACGCGATAGTTAACTTCATGCCAGCTAGTGTACGCCACAGAATCTACGCCTCAAGCGTCGCGAAGCCGGATATTTCAGCCTGTCCTCAACACATCGACTTGAACAGTCAGCTGCTGCTTGCCGGCGCCGAAAACCACGCCCTGCAGCGGTGTTACGTCAGAATAGTCGCGGCCCCAGGCGGTTGTTATATGTTGCTCACCGGCAGTGATGTTGTTGGTGGGGTCAAACTCAAACCAGCCTTCTCCCGGGGAGTAGACCGCAAACCAGGCGTGGGTGGCGTCGCTGCCGACCAGCTTTTCCTTGCCGGGGGGCGGTAATGTTTCCAGATAACCGCTAATGTAGCGCGCGGCAAAACCCTGCGACCGCAGGCAGGCCACGCCGAGGTGGGCGAAATCCTGACAAACGCCGTGCCGCTCGTTCATTACAGTCTGCAGTGGTGTGCTCACCTCCGTCGCATCGGGGTCGTATTTGAAATCGGTATAGATACGCTGGTTTAGCTCTTCAACCGCGGATAGCAACGGGCGTCCGGGCGCGAATGATTCAGCGGCGTATGCCTTGACCTCTTCCAGCGGTGGTACGAGTGTCGACGGGTACAAAAACTCCAGCGCGTCGAGCATATCTTCCGAAGAGCGGTTCATGTTCTCTCTGGCCTGGGCACAGGTAACGCCAAAATCCAGATTCAAACTTTGAATCGGCGGTGCAACTTTAACGCGGCTGCGTGCGGTTACTTCGAGGCGCTTATGACTGTACTCAATATTGAAGTGATTGCAGTTGTTGCCGAAATAATCGACCCGCGCGGTGTGGGAATTCGGTTGCGGATTAATTTCCAGTTGCGTCCAGAGGCAGCTCTGCCTTGCCGTGTCGCGCGGCAGTACATGCGCGATGTTGTAACACTGCGATATCGGATCGTTGTAATCGTAAATAGTGGAGTGACGTATCGTATAAATCACTTGCCTTCGTCCCCGTCGCTGTAGCCAAACGTCGAAGGCAGCATCGTCTTCTCGAAATACAGCGCGCTGAGCGTTTTATTACACTCGATCAATATGTTGCTCATGCGGGCGGTCAACTGATCGAGCGCCTCCCGCTTTCTGCTGTCTTTGTTGACTGCCGCCAGCACATTGAGATCAGCAAGCTGCAAAGAAGATTTCGCGTCCAGCAGCAGACGGTTTTCCTTGCTCAGCACCGAACGGGTAGCAGACCCCGGCAGCTTGGACACCTGCGCGGAAAGCGCTTCCAATTGATAGATCATCGAGCGCGGGTTATTTCTATCCAGCAGCACAATCTCCAGGCCGTTGGCGACATTCATCTGCCCGTGATAACGGCGCTGATACGTCATACTGGATTCGAGGCTCGACAGCAGCGGCGGCAACATCACCGCCGATGGCGAGTCGGCCGGGACCTCAACCAAAACCGCACGCAACAGCGCCGTGGTCTGGGTGGCGCGCTCCAGGCGGCGCCCGATTTCCATAAAACTCCAGCCGGTGCCATGCACCATGCTTTCGTGAAACAGTCCCGCCAATGCCAGCATGGAGGTAATAATATGCACCAGTTCTTCTTCCGGCGCCGATGACATTTCACTGGCGAAAGAACGGCGCAACTCGTCAAGCTGGTCGCGGATGTTATTGATAATCCGCTGGGTATCCAGCGACAGCAAATCCCGTACCTGATACGCCGAGCGCAGCATCGACTCCAGACAGTTGGCGACGCTGCCATGACGTGCCGTATCGACGATCACCGCCTGCAGCTCCCGCTCCGGGTTCGTCATCAGGCTGCTGTTCGCGGTGGTAAAGCCGGGCCAGGTCGATGTCAGTCTGGTCACCGCATGCAGTAATAAGGGTATCGCGGCCGGTGGCAGCTGATCGCGGGCATTGAGCTGCACAAACACCGTGCGCAAATAGCGCAGCGACGATTCTGTCCGCTCGGCGTAGCGCCCCATCCAATAAATGTTCTCGACCACGCGGCTCGGCAGGTCGACGCTGGTATCGTCGGCGCTCTGCTCCGGCGCTTTCGCCGCCATCAGGCTGATTTGTCGTTCCGGCTCAGAGGCAATCACCCAGGTATCTTTGCTCAGCGAGCCGAACTGACCCGATATCAGCCGCGAATCTGCGGTTTTACCGACCCGCGTCAGGCCGCCGGGCAGCAATGAATAAGAATTCTCTGCCGCGACCGCAAAACTGCGGAAGATTGTCGGCAACGGGGTCAGCTGACTATTCTGCCAGGCCGGTGTGCGCGACGGCTCAACATAGCTTTGCGCGGCATAGCGCTCCGGGTATTTGAGAATTTCAGCGTGCCAAAAATCAAGCTCCTTCTTGCTCTGCTCCGGGCCGAACACACGGATATAGTTGCTACCGCGGTGGATACTTTTCAATACCAGCGTCGGCAGATTCTCGAGCACCCACTTGCAGTCCGCTCTATCTCCGCACCACCAGGTTTTGACCGAGTTCAAACGCAAATCACGGCCGAGGAAATGTTGCGCGGCAGCCGGCAGATAACGCAACAAGCCGGTATTTTCGATCACACCCGCACCGATCGGATTGGCAATGCTGACGCGGCCGCCGCGCACCACATGCAGCAAACCGGGCACGCCCAGTTGCGAACTATTCTTCAGCTCAACCGGGTCGCAAAAATAATCATCAACACGACGCAGGATCACGTCGACACGGCTCAGCCCTGACAAAGTTTTCAGCCAAACATAACCGTCACGCACGGTGAGGTCGTTACCCTGTACCAGCGGGTAACCGAGGTAGTTCGCCATATAAGCATGTTCAAACCAGGTCTCATTGAGACTGCCCGGCGTCAGGACTACGATGTTCGGGCGATCGCCGGAGGGCGCTATCGCCGCCAGTGCGCTGCGTATTTTCAGAAAAAATATCGACAAGCGATGCACATGGCTGTCGCGGAACAGGCTCGGAAAAACACGCGCCATCACATTGCGGTTTTCCAATGCGTAACCCACACCACTGGGCGCCTGCGTCCGGTCCGCCAATACCTGCAACTCACCGGCGGCGGTGCGCACCATATCTGCTGAGTGAAATATCAGCTGCTGTTCAGTTGGCAGCTTGATGCCCTGACAGCTGCGCAAAAATCCCTGATGGCAAATAATGAGCCTTGCCGGAATCACATTATGTTTGAGCAACTCGCGGGGACCGTATAAATCTTTCAGTATCAGATCGAGCAGCTCCGCGCGCTCGCGCAAGCCGGCCTCAACCCGGTTCCATTCTTCGCTGCCGAGCACGGTCGGAATCGGGTCGAGCTGCCAGGTCTGGCTGGCCGGCGTCTCCTGATAAATATTGTAGGTGGCGCCTTCGTCGCGAAGAATTTGCCCGACCTTCGCCGCGCGTTCATCAAGCTCCGCGGGACCGAGATTCTGCAAACTATCCAGCAGATACTTCCAGTTTTCTCTTATCTCACCATCCCGGGAATAAACCTCATCCCAGCAATCTGCCGATACTCCCGGGTAACCCAGCGGTACGCTGGTTTTCAGCGACGTATTCATACCCGCGCTTTACGCAGATCCAGTGTATGCGGGTACTCATGTGCGGGCTCCTCGGGCGGCGGCGCCATCGGCCGCGGCATATTGCCCGCCGGGATAAACTCGCGCAGCGCATCGAAGGCCGGCGGCGGCATCAGCGGGCCCTGCGTATGCCCGCCGGTATCGAAGCGATTGACGCGGCGCGCTTCGGCCTCAAAAGCATTAACCGGCAGCGAGTCATAGCTGCGCCCGCCGGGATGATGCACATGATAGACACAGCCACCGATCGCGCGGCCGTTCCAGGTGTCGATCACATCAAATGTCAGCGGTGCATGAATACCGATCGTCGGGTGTAAGCACGACGGCGGCTGCCATGCCCGGTAACGCACCGCCGCAACGTACTCACCATGGCGGCCGGTGCTGCGCAGCGGCAGGCGGCGGCCGTTGCAGGACACCACATGGCGGCCATGGGTCATGCCTTTGACTAACACCTGCAAGCGCTCAACCGACGAATCAACATAGCGCGAGGTGCCAAAGCTGGAGACCTCTTCACCCAGCACATGCCATGGCTCAATCGCCCAGCGCAGCGACAGATTAATATCGTCGATCTGCACTTCGCCGTAATGCGGGAAACGAAATTCTTCAAACGGCGCCAACCATGCCAGATCAAAGGGCAGGTCGTGACGGTTCAGGTCCTCGACAACATCGCGCATATCCGACCAGATGTAATGCGGCAGCATAAACCGGTCATGCAACTCAGTACCCCAGCGTACCGGCTCATGGACATAGGGCTTGTGCCAGAAGCGCAGCATCAGCGACTTCAACAGCAATGATTGCACCAGTGACATCCGCGCATGGGGCGGCATCTCAAAACCACGGAACTCGACCAGACCCTGCCGGCCCGCTGCGGTACCCGGCGCGTAGAGCTTGTCGATACAGAACTCGGAACGGTGGGTGTTACCAGTGATATCGGTTAACAGATTGCGGAACAGCCGGTCCACCAGCCACGGCTGCGGCACTTCGCCATCCGGCATCTCCTGAAACGCGACCGACAATTCATACAGCGCCTCATCGCGCCCTTCATCGACTCTCGGCGCCTGACTGGTCGGTCCGATAAACATGCCGGAAAACAGGTAGGA
Source organism: Spongiibacteraceae bacterium (assembly GCA_041622815.1). Lineage (GTDB taxonomy): Bacteria > Pseudomonadota > Gammaproteobacteria > Pseudomonadales > Spongiibacteraceae > JBFJYC01. The sequence continues at coordinate 7,550 of JBFJYC010000091.1, forward strand.
CAATGCCGGGTGATGCTGCCAATAGGTAACGAAACTGCGCAACAAGTCGGGCCGCCGCAAAAACGGACTGTCCGCCGGTGTCGGGCCACCCAGCGTGATGTGGTTGCCGCCGCCGGTACCGGTATGCCGGCCGTCCAGCATAAATTTCTCGGCACTGAGGCGGCATTCAAATGCGTCCTGGTAGAGCGATTCGGTGATGGCCACCTGCTCATCCCAGTTGTGGGAGGGATGGATATTCACCTCGATAACACCCGGGTCCGGCGTGATGTGCAAACGCTTCAAACGCGGATCATGCGGTGGCTCGTAGCCCTCAAGAATAACCGGCAGCTTCAGCTCGGTCGCAGCACGTTCAATCGCCTGAACCAGCTCCACCCAGTGCTCAAGATGCGTCAGCGGCGGCAGAAACAAATGAATATTGCCATTGCGCACCTCGGCACAAAGTGCGCTGTAAATATCGTCAGCATCACCGGATTGCCCGACCTCGGGTATGCGCGCACGCCGCTCGCCGGTTACCGGTAATTCGGAGCGAGCCTCAAAAGTATCCCGCTCAGCGTGGAAATGGCGCTCCTCGGCATATTTGTCCAGCAGCGATTCCAGTGGCAGGCGGAAACCCATCGGTGAGTCGCCCGGCAACAAGGTCAGCCGGTCGCGGCGAAAATGCCAGTGACCGCTGCGCCAACGACCGTCATGCTTCAACGGCATGACATACCCCACCGGCGCGTTCACATCCGCCGCCAGCACCCGTGCTATGCGCTTGCGTTCCATGCTGCTTTTCATGTCGACCTTGCTAAGGTCCACATCATCCGGCAGGTTTTGCTCCTTCCAGAGGTAGTGCAGCGCATCTTCAAACCCGGGCTGCGGCGACACTTTCAGACCCAACACTCTGCCGACCAGCACCAACAAGTTCCCGGCTGAGCCGACTGAGCTTTTCCCCTTAAGCTGCGGGTCGGCCAGCAACTTCGGGTTTTTCCAAAGCGGCGCGCCGTCAGTACGCCAGAAACAACCCAGCGCCCAGCGCGGTATCGGCTCGCCCGGATACCATTTGCCCTGCCCGAAGTGCAGCACACCATTGGGCGCATAACGCTGATGCAGCTTATCGAGCAAGCGGCGCGCCAGCCGCGACTTCTCCTCGCCCAGTGCCTCGGTATTCCACTGCGCGGCATCCATGTTGTCCGCCGAGATAAACGTCGGCTCACCCCCCATGGTCAACCGCACATCTGCGGCCACTAACTGCGCATCGACAGACTTGCCGAGCGCACTGATGTACTGCCACTGCTCCTCGGTATAGGGCAGTGTGACACGCGGGTCTTCGTGCACCCGCTCGACGGTGTTGCTAAAGCTGAACTCCACCTCGCACTTGCCGGTGCTGCCGTCGATCGGCGCCGCCGAGGACGGCGACGGCGTGCACGCCAATGGAATATGCCCTTCGCCGGCGAACAGGCCCGACGTCGCGTCGAGACCTATCCAGCCCGCACCGGGCAGGTAGACTTCGCACCACGCGTGCAGGTCGGTGAAATCAGCATCGGGGCCGCCGGGACCATCCAGCGGCTTTATATCGGAAGTCAGTTGCACCAGATAGCCCGACACAAAACGTGCCGCCAGACCGAGGTGGCGCAGAATCTGTACCAGCAACCATGCGCTGTCGCGACAGGAGCCACGCTTCAGCTGCAGCGTCTGCTCGCAAGTCTGCACACCAACTTCCATGCGCACTTCATAATCAATATCGCGCTCCACCCGCTGGTTGAGCGCAACCAGAAAATCATTAATCGTCTGCGGACTGCGGTCAACTTTTGCCAACCACGCGGTGAGCAACTTGCCGTCCTCGGCAATCTCCAGATACGGAGCGAGTTGTTTGGCGAGTTCTTTCGGATATGTAAACGGATACTTCTCGGCAAACTCTTCGACAAAAAAGTCGAAGGGGTTGATCACGGTCATGTCTAGAATCACTTCGACATCGACCAGCAGCTCACGCGACTTTTCGGGGAACACAAGGCGCGCCAGCCAGTTACCGAAAGGGTCCTGCTGCCAGTTAATAAAATGCTCTTCCGGCCCGATGCTCAGGCTGTAGCTGAGCACGCGGCTGCGCGTATGCGGCGCCGGCCGCAAGCGGATAATGTGCGGAAAGATTTTTACCGCGCGATCAAAGCGGTAGGCGGTTTGGTGCCTGATGGCGACCCGGATAGACATTAAGTTTTCTCACTATCGTGACCGGGCGGGCGCGGGAACCAGCTTTCGGCAATGGCGTCGTGTACCGCGCCCAGTTGTAACTGAAAATCGTTGATATGTTTTCGGAACGGCTTGCCGACATCGTCATAGGTATCGCGGGTCTGCAGGCTTTTGTGAATCACCCGCAGTTGCTTTTCAACTTCAGTGGAATTCGGCAGGCGCACGCAGGCGGTCATCATCTGGCTGATACAGAACCGAACCGAGCGCGGAAACTCCCGCTCCTGCATCAGAAATAACGCAACATCCGGCCCGGTCACCATATCCTGCACCGTGCGCAGGTAGGAATGATAGCCACTGGCGGATGTGAGTACGTTTGCCCACACCACCTGATGCAGATTGACGTCCTCGTTTTTATCCGCGTGCAGCATCACCGATGCACCGGCATCGAGTAAGCGCGTGGCCATATCTGCGCGCTCCAGGTTGCGCCCGCAGCGCATGACGTCCCAGGCATCACCATGCAACATGGTGCCGGCCCATAGGCCGGAGATCCGCTGGCAACTCTCAATGACCCGGTCCAGAAACTCGTGGCGGCCACCACGGTTAATGCCCTGCTGAATATTCTCGGTAACAAACAGGTTCAGCTCGTTGATTAACTCCCAGCTCTCTTCCGGAATCACATCCCGCGTTGTGCGGATATTCTCCCGCGCCATACGCAAGGAGTTGGTCAGCGAGCCGCTATAGCCGGAGTCGGCGAGCATAAACTTAACGACATTGCGCTCATCGCGCACCGTATAACGATCGCCGAATACGTCTTCCGCGCTGTTCAGCGTGATCATGTTGTACCAGCTGAAGTCGATGCCGCGCGGCAGGTCAAACATGAGATTGGCATAGACACCCACCAGACGCGCTGTATTCTCAATTCGCTCCAGGTAGCGCGCCGACCAGTAAACACGCTCCGCCACTCTCGATAACATCGCCATCAGTCAACAATCCATGTGTCTTTGCTACCACCACCCTGGGATGAATTCACCACCAGAGACCCTTTCTTCATCGCCACACGTGTCAATCCACCATTGGTTACATAGGTTTCCCGACCCTGCAAAATAAAGGGCCGCAAATCCAGATGCCGGGGCTCCGGGCGCGCACCATCGACCAGTGTCGGCGCGGTCGACAGGTTCAGCGTCGGCTGCGCGATATAATTGCGCGGATCGCCCTTGATCAGTTTTGCGAACTTTTCGCGTTCAGCGGCGGTCGAGTGCGGCCCGACCAGCATGCCGTAGCCACCGCTCTCATTCGCCGGCTTAACCACCAGCTTGTCGAGGTTGGCCAGCACGTAGCTGCGTTCTTTCTCCTCGGAGCATAGAAAGGTTTCAACGTTCGGCAGAATAGCGTCCTCACCCAGATAGTACTTGATGAGCTTC
>JBFJYC010000092.1:0-10876 GCA_041622815.1 Spongiibacteraceae bacterium
CGGCCGCGGGAGCAGCGCCAAAGCTTCATCGCTGGCTGATAAATCCGGCATAAGAATTGATAGTTTCGAGTTTCGGAAAAGCGCTTTTTGCCTAGCCGTCTAGCTGGCCACTATATAGGCGGGGCAAATTGATTCAAGCTTCAGATTTCGCGCTGAAGCTGAAACCAAAACAGCTTCGCCGCTGCAGCATCAGCCGGCGCGGCGCTGCTGCCCGGCATTGCCGCTGCCACTGCTGCGGCGCTGATTGCCATCAGCATTGCCATCACTGGGCCTGCGGTTACCGTTAACTTCCGGACGCGCAGCGCTACTATTGCCGCTGTTCGCGCCGCCATTGCCGCGGCTTTGGCCCTGACTCTGGCTTTTTTGGCCCTGACCCTGTCCCGGTCGGCGGCCTTTACCGGCGCCTGTACCCCTGCCGCCAGCCGCACTCTTGCCTTTGCCGTCAGCGGCGCGGACACCACCGGTGCGACGCGGCGGACGTGCCTGCCGCGGCTTTTGTAGTGGCTCTGGCGTTACCGATGGGTCGTGCTCGTAGCCTTCGATCACCTGCTGCGGAATCGATGCCTTCAGCACCCGCTCGATATCCTTGAGCAGCTTCAGCTCGTCGACACAGACCAGCGACATCGCTTCGCCTTCCTGACCGGCACGCGCGGTGCGGCCGATACGGTGCACATAATCCTCCGGTACATTCGGTAATTCAAAATTCACCACATGCGGCAGGGCCTCAATATCGAGGCCGCGCGCGGCGATATCGGTCGCCACCAGCACCCGCACCGAACCGGCCTTGAAGTCCGCCAGTGCTTTGGTGCGCGCACCCTGGGATTTATTGCCGTGAATCGCCGCTGCGCTTAACCCGTCCTGTGTCAGCTGCGTCGCTAAGCGATTGGCGCCGTGCTTGGTGCGGGTAAACACCAGCACCTGCTTCCAATCCTGTGAGCCGATGCGGTGCGACAGCAATTCGCGCTTGCGGTTGCGATCGACCAGATGCACAACCTGCTTCACTTTCTCAGCGGGCTTGTTGCGGGTCGAGGCCTGCACTTCGGCGGGATTATTCAACAGGCCTGATGCCAACTGCTTGATTTCATTAGAAAAGGTAGCGGAGAACAGCAGGTTCTGACGCTTTTCCGGCAGCAGCTTAATAATGCGGCGGATATCGCGGATAAAGCCCATATCGAGCATCCGGTCCGCCTCATCCAGTACCAACATTTCCACATGTGACAAATCGATGGTGCGCTGGCCGGCGTGGTCGAGCAACCGGCCGGGGGTGGCGATCACAATATCGACACCTTTGCGCAGGGCGGTGATCTGGCGATTGATATTGACGCCGCCAAAAATAATGGTGGATTTAAACGGCAGGAATTTGCCGTATTCGGCCACAGATTCACCGACCTGGGCCGCCAGCTCGCGGGTCGGCGTCAGAATCAAGGCCCGCACATGGCCCTTGGGGCCTTCGCTCTGCTGCAACCGGTGCAGCAATGGCAGGGTAAAGCCTGCAGTTTTACCGGTGCCGGTTTGGGCGCCGGCGAGGACATCACGGCCCTCGATGACAACGGGGATCGCCTGCTGCTGGACGGGTGTTGGGGTGGTGTAGCCACTATTTTCAATAGCACGCAGCAATTCAGCCGAAAGGCCGAGTTCGTTAAACGACATGGATTTTAAACTCCGGATCGCCTCTACCACTACACGGGCTGCGCTTGCGCGGCAGCATATCGTGCTCGATCCGGGTGAGGTGAAATTTCTCAGGGGATGCGGCTGCAGAATTACGAGCCGGCAACGCGTGGTACCGACCGAAGGGCACCAGAACGGCGCGCATGCTAACAGAAGCCCGCGCCACAAGCTATCTCGACCGGATTGCACCCGTAATTGCCGTGGCTGCTGCCGGTGCTCCCGCGTATAGACCTGACGTGCCAAGGCGCGCAGTCTTAGCCGCTTGTTCTTCCAGGGAAGGAAGTCATGCCCCTCGCCATTGCCTATAGCCGCGCCCGCAGCGGCGTCGATGCACCGCTGGTCAGTGTTGAAGTACACCTCTCCGGCGGCTTGCCGGCGTTTCATATCGTCGGCCTCGCCGAAACCACCGTCAAAGAGAGCAAAGACCGGGTGCGCTCGGCGATTCTCAATTCCGGGCTGGAATTTCCCCAACGCCGCATCACAGTGAATCTGGCGCCGGCGGACCTGCCCAAGGAGGGCGGCCGCTTCGATCTGGCCATTGCGCTCGGCATACTCGCCGCCGCCGGCAGCGTCGACGCCGGCCCGCTGGCGATGTTAGAGCTGATCGGTGAGCTGGGACTCGGCGGTGATCTGCGGGCGGTCGATGCGGCACTGCCCGCTGCCATTCACGCGGCGGCGCGTGGTTTTCCGCTGGTCACCCCGGCGGACAACGCCGGGGAAGCAGCGCTGGCGAAAGCGGCTACCATTCTACCGGCCGCCAATCTGCTGGATGTTGTCGCCCACATCCAGAATGACCCGCCGCTGACCGCCGCCGCTGCGACCAAAATAACCGCCGTGCAGCACTATCCGGATCTGGCGGATATCCGCGGTCAGAGCGGCGCCCGCCGGGCGCTGGAAATCGCCGCCGCCGGTGGCCACAACCTGCTGTTCTGCGGCCCGCCCGGCACCGGTAAGTCAATGCTCGCTAACCGGCTACCCGGTATTTTACCGCCACTGACCGATACGGAAATGCTCACCACCGCCGCGATTCATTCGCTTGCCGGCAGCAGCGCCGACGCGCCGCTCAGCAGCCGGCCATTTCGCAACCCGCACCACACCGCCTCGGCGGTGGCGCTGGTCGGTGGCGGCAGCAGCCCGCGGCCCGGTGAAATATCGCTGGCCCACAACGGTGTGCTGTTTCTGGATGAGCTGACCGAATACCCGCGCCGGGTGCTGGATGTACTCCGCGAACCGCTGGAGAGCGGCGAAATAGCGATTGCGCGGGCCAACCGGCGAGTCACTTTCCCAAGCCGCTTCCAACTGGTGGCCGCAATGAATCCCTGCCCCTGCGGCTATGACGGCGACAGTGAACGGGACTGCCGCTGCACGCCGGACCAGATAGCGCGCTATCAGGGACGCATATCCGGTCCGCTGCTGGATCGCATCGACCTACATATCACTGTGCCCCGGCTCGCCGCCGGCGTGTTGCGCTCCGCCCCGTCAGGAGAACCATCGGCACAGGTCCGCCAGCGCGTGGAGGCGGCCCGGCAAATTCAGCAGCGCCGCTGCGGGCGCATTAATGCACTGCTCGACCAACGCCGGATTAGCGAGCACTGCGCGCTCGGCAGCGATGCGCTGGCGCTGCTTGATCGCGCAGAACAACAGCTGGCCCTCAGTGCCCGGGCGCAACACCGTGTGGTCAAAGTCGCACGCACCATCGCCGATCTCGACGCTGCAGACGGAATTTCCACGGCGCATCTCGCCGAGGCGATCAGTTACCGCAGCAGGGTCTGATTTCACCGAAATAATCATGGGCAGCGCAATTCCCGCTGCTACAATGCGCGCCCGTTTTCGCTCCGGCAGTCCCAATTGAACCAGCTCAACCCGCCACAACAGGAAGCCGTCAAATATATCGACGGACCGCTGCTGGTGCTGGCGGGTGCGGGTAGCGGCAAAACCAGTGTGATCACCCGCAAAATCGCGTGGCTGATAGAAAAGTGCGGCATCGATGCGCGCAATATCACTGCGGTAACTTTTACCAATAAGGCCTCGCGGGAGATGCGCGACCGGGTCGGCAAATTGATCGCCGGCGACAAGGCCAAGGGCCTGACGGTGTCGACCTTTCACACCCTCGGCCTGAATATCATCCGCAAGGAACACAAAACCCTCGGCTACGCCTCCGGCTTTTCGATATTCGACAGCGACGACACCCAGGCGCTGATCCGCGATCTGCTGATTCAGTCCCACGGCAGCGACGGCGATCAGGCCGAGCCGATACTGCGCCGCATCTCGGCGTGGAAAAACGATATGGTCGCGCCGCAGCAGGCTTTAGCCGACGCCGAGAACCCTGTGGATGTGTTGCATGCGCAGGCGTTTATCAAATACCAGGAAGCCCTGAAGGCCTATAACGCGGTCGATTTTGACGACCTGATCGCGCTGCCCTCGGCGCTGTTCAGCAGCGAACCGGATATTCTGGAGCGCTGGCAAAACCGTATCCGCTATCTACTGGTGGATGAGTATCAGGACACCAACACCGCCCAATACCAACTGGTGCGGCAACTGGTAGGGCTGCGTGGCGGGCTTACCGTAGTCGGCGATGACGATCAGTCGATTTACTCCTGGCGCGGCGCGCAGCCGGAAAACCTGGCGCTGCTGCAGAGCGATTTCCCGCATTTGAAAGTGATCAAGCTCGAGCAGAATTACCGCTCCTCAAAACTGATCCTACGCTCCGCCAATACGGTGATCGGCAACAACCCCCACGTATTTGAAAAAGCGCTGTGGAGCCAGCTACCGGAAGGCGACCAGATCCGGATTATCCGCTGCGCCAGCGACGACGATGAATGCGAGCGCGTGATCAACGAAATCGCCCACCAGAAAATGATCTTCGGCGGCCGCTACAGCGACTTTGCCATCCTCTACCGGGGCAACCATCAGGCGCGGCCGCTGGAGCTTAAGCTGCAGCAAAACCAGATTCCCTACCACCTCAGCGGCGGCACCTCGTTTTTCGCGCGCAGCGAAATCAAAGACGTGATGTCGTATCTGCGCCTGCTGCTGAACCCCGACGATGACAATGCATTTTTACGGGTGATTAACGTGCCGCGCCGCAAAATCGGCACCAGCACGCTGCAGGCGTTGGGCGAATATGCGAACGAACGCGGCTGCCGTTTTTACGCTGCCTGTGACGAACTCGGGCTTGAATCCAAATTGCCTGCGGCCGCGGTTGCGCGGCTGCGCGAGTTCACCCACTGGCTCGACGGCATGCGCCGCGAGTGCTACGAGGGTGACGCGATCGCCACCGTTAAGCAGCTGCTTACCGATATCGATTACTTTGAGTGGCTGATTCAAAACAGCTCATCCACTGCGGTGGCCGAATCGCGACTCGCCAATGTGATGACGCTGATCGACTCGATGGCCCGCTCGATGGAGAAAAACGAGGAGAGTGACATCGAAGAGGCGATCCGGCGACTGGTATTGCGCGACCTGTTAGAAAAGCAGCAGGAGGAAGGCGCGGAGCTCGATCAGGTGCAACTGATGACGCTACATGCCGCCAAAGGGCTGGAATTTCCGAATGTGTTTATTGTCGGCATGGAAGAAGAAATTCTGCCCCACCGCAACAGCATGGAAGAGAACGGCATCGAGGAAGAGCGGCGCCTGTTTTACGTGGGCATTACCCGCGCGCAGAAGAAACTGACGCTGACATGGTGCGGCAAACGCCAGCGCTACGGCGAATCCTCCGGCTGTGAACCGAGCCGGTTTCTGGATGAGCTGCCAAAGGCGGATGTGCTGTGGGAGGGGCGTCCCGGGGATGTTGCGGACAACGAGGCCCGCGGCACCGAAGCGCTCGCAGGCCTGAAGGGGATGTTCGACTAGCCGCGCGTTTAGCCTTAGCTGCCTTTAATCATGTAATCGACAAGGGCTTTGATGTCATCGTCGGAGCAGCTCATGCAGGTGCCTTTCGGCGGCATGCCACCCTTGCCGTTGATGGCATTGGCGTAGACTTTGTCGATGCCGCCTGCAGTGCGCTTGGCCCACTCAGCGTCGTCACCCAGCTTCGGCGCACCAGCCAGGCCAATTGCATGGCAGGCGTTGCAGGTGGACGCATAGGTATCTGACACCGAGAACGGCCCGCTGGCCGCCGCTGCGCTGGCGACACCACAGCCCGAATCACCCTTGAGGCAGACTTCACCTACGGGCTTAATCCGCTCTTCAATAGCCGCGCGCTCGCGGTCAGATGCCGCAAATGCGGAGAAACTCAGCAGCAGTGCTGCAAATACAACTAGATTTTTCACGATGTGGGGATCCTCCGGATTCAGGCCGCGCATTATACAGATTACGACGACCTGTGGGTCAATCCATGGTTTTCAGCCGCTCAGATGGCGGACTCCAGATAAACCGAGACGATATTGCGGTCAAAGCTGTAATTTGCCAGATTCGATTCACGCTCGGTGAAGCGATACTCAACGCCGACAGCTAAATCCTCAATAAAGTTGTAGTGCAGGTTAAATAACACTTCTTTGATGGTGTCCTCACGACCGTTGTAACAGGCGGCTGTCGGCGCTGTTGCTGTAATACAACCACCGGTCGTTGTGTCGACGTATTGCTCGTCCGTGTAGTTGTAGCCGAGGGACAGGATAAGGCCGTCCATCAGCGCCGCGTTCAGCTTCACTTCGGTAGCGATCTGCTCGACGTAATCTTCGATGTCGGTACCTTCGATCAGTCGCGCGTCGCTGGTGAATTCCACGTCAACAAAAGGCGATAACCGGCCGACGTAGCCCACCTGCCAGACACCCATATCACCGTCGCGACTGGGGCCCCCGGCTACAAAGGCATCAAATTCCTTGTCTTCGGTACCACCGCGCAGCCAGGCTTTGGCGCTTTCGGTTTCCCACTCCAAGCCGCCGACAACGGAAATATTTTCTGCATTGCGCTTACTGGCAACCTCATTGTAGTCGTATTTATCATATTGGCCGGCGAGCACAACGCGCAGCGATGGCGAAAACTGGTAGTACAGCGCACCGTTGGCAGAAGCTACGTCACGGTCTTTCAGTGCATTGTTGGACGAGTCTGTTGCGCCGGCTCGTACGCGGCGATTATTCAGATATCGACGCCACTGGTGATTCACCCCAACTTTAGCGGCAATCAGGTTTCGCTTATGCCCGATGTGATAGACAACACCGGCATCGGAATAAAAATACTCATCACCTTCTCCGGCATACCGTTTGGTCGCGCTCGCCGGTGTCGCGCCATCGCGAGCACGGTTGGTCTGATCCTGGTTCTCTTCGACGCGGTGGTGCCCGCCGTGTAGCTCAAAGGTATGACTGCGATCGGGCTGCCATTGGACAACACTGGTAAAGTCGACGTTGCTTAGTTCGTACTCTTCGGCCTCGTCATAATCGCGGTGATTCACTTCCGCCAATAGTTCGATGAAGTTGACATCACTGCCCGCGCCGTAGCCGAATGCACCGGTGAATTCCACATATTTAGAGTCGAATTCCAGCGTCTCCTGCTGAAATACGTTGTCATCCTCGCCGTAATGGACGGCGGCTCCGGCGACCAGGCCCTCTATCTGACGCTCCGCTGCGACTGCCAGTTGCCCGTAGGCCACACTGAAAACCGTAGCAACGACCGGTAGTAATATTCTTGTTTTCATCATCATCCCCGCAGAAAAATGCAAGATTAGCCAGTTGCTGCGTCAGCGTCAAAGCAATACGAAGGCAAGCCTACCGGCACTGGCGACGGCGGCTTGGTTTAGCGCCGTCAATAAGCATACAATGCGGCGATATAAACCCCGCACATAAAATACAATCGAGAGAAAGGTGCCCGGAATCATGCAGCCAGCTAACTACTCTGACCAGACTTCACGCCACTCCGCGCATACGACTTTACGTCGTTATGCGTTGCTGACCGCCGCGACGGTGTTATGGACTGCGAGCGCGCAATCGGCACCGCGTCCCGCCTCGGATGACCAGTACCGCCGTGCGACGGGCACAGCGCCGGCACAAGCCACGCCCGCAGCTGTGCGGCAAACCCTGCAGCCACAGAGCTACACCGCATCAAATTCGGCTATTGCCGCATCAATCCTCTCGGCCCTGCCAAATCAGGATAAGTTGGCTGAGTATGTTCGCGCCGCCGTGCGCTCAGCGCCGGCTAATACCACCGCGGTCGTCAGCGAAGCTGTGAGCGCAGCGCCGGAATATGCAGAAACCGTCGTCCATGCCGCGATTCAAACCCGACCGGAGCAGGCCGAGGCCATTACCGCCGCCGCTTTGTCGATCGCCCCGCGCCAGGCTGACCGCGTCATCTACGCGGCGATTGCTGCGCAACCAACGAGCGCCGCAGCATCGGTGCGCGGTGCACTGGCCGCCGCACCCGAAATGCAAGCGCAAATCGGCGACGCTGCCAGACTGGCGGCCGCCAAATACCAGCTTAATGACCCGGCGCTGAATCAGGCACTGGCGGCGAACTACGGCGCCGCACCGCAGGAACCTGCAGAACAAGCCGATTTATATTATGAAGAGGCCGACCGCGAGGCATACACAACTGCAAAAACTACCTTGCTGACCCACCGCGCGACGCTGCTGCCGCGCCTGCACAGCCAAAGCGGCCTGCCGATGCCTGCCGGCCATTCGCGCGAACGCTAGCACTACCTCACGCTGGACAGAAACCGCGGTCGACCTCCGCGGTTTTTTATTGCCCGTGGATTGATGGCGTGCGAAAAGCACTCAGGCTTCGTCCAGCACCTTAGCCAGATAGTCCCAGGCAAATCCGCCCTCAACCATGCTGCCATCGCCGGAGGCCAGCGACATACGTGCCAGTATGAGTGCCATCCGCCAGCCGGCGAACACCAGATAATAATGCAGATGATTGCAGGGCAACGCGGCGGCCCGCGCCCAGATTTGCGCCGATTCGTCGCGACCGGGAAACCCGGCGAGCCGCTCAATACCCAGGCCGTGGCTGAACAACTCATCCAGATAGATCCACCAGGCCAGGTCCTGCACCGGATCACCGACGGCGAGCATCTCCCAGTCCAGCAATGCGGCCACGCCGGATTTATCCGGCCTGAAAATCACATTGGCCATGCGCGCGTCACCCCAACACAGGCGCAAATCCGGTGTCGGCGGCTGTCGCTCCGCCAACCACGTCGCAGCGCGGAGGCTGATCTCGGCGTGGCGATCATCCAGACCCCACTGCCGGTAATCGTTCCAATAGGCAATTTGCCCGGTGAGATCACCGGGTATTGTCTGTGTTGCCAGAAAAGATTTCAGCGGCTCGCGTGCCGGCAACTGCCGGTGCAGCGTCGCCATCATTTCAATACCGCTACGCCATAGCGCTGCCCGCTCCGGCGGCGTGCTTTCCGCAATCCAGCCATCCATATGGTAGGGCGGAATATCCGGCGGTATCAGCCCGTCGGTGCGGCGCATAATGTAAAACGGCGTGCCCAGTACCACCCCGGTCGGCTCCTGTGCCAACAACTCCGGTACCCGCAGCCCGTCAATTTGTGCCAAAGCCTGCATTGCCGAGTACTGCATCGGCAGGTCATAGACGGGAAACGCAAGCTTGTCACCCTGCGCCTGCAGGCGCCCGACCATCGGCTGCACCGGTTTGCCCGCCACGCTGACATCAAATAGCGCGGTAATGTTGGACATACCGGTGTCTTCGGGAATCCTCAGATCAGAGACCGTACAGGTCACTGTGGTGAATACGCTGTCGTTGAGCCAGCGCTGTAGTTTGCGTTGCACACCCGCCGGGTCTTCCAAAACCGGTTTCGGCTTCATATCAGTTTCCTGCATAAAGGGCTCCGGGCTAATTGAGACGCAGCGGTGGGTTTGGTATGGTGCGCGCCGCGATCAACATCGCGATCTGCGCCTGTAGCTCAGCTGGATAGAGTACTGCCCTCCGAAGGCAGGGGTCAGAGGTTCGAATCCTCTCAGGCGCGCCACTTTCAGTGTAATTAATTCTATTTGGCAAAAACGAGCCGATCGCGGCCCTGGACTTTGGCCAATCGCATTGCGCTAACTGCCGATCGCACCAGGCCATGCACATCCTTTCCCGCTTGCGGATAAACGGCAACACCGCCGCTTAGCCTCACCGAAAAATCATGCCCCTCATTGCTGAATTCCGGCTCCATCGCATCGTGAATTTTAGCCAGCGTCAAGCTGATCTGATCCGAACCGGATCGCCCCTCCAGCAACACGCCAAATTCGTCGCCGTGGAATCTTGCTACAGTATCACCGTCACGCACACTCCGAGCCAACCGGTCACCGATACTGGTCAGTACCGCATCACCAATCTCCTTTGAATAGTGGGCGATCCGCTTGAAGTCATCGACATCAAAACATACGACAACCACCAGATTACCCGTCCTGCGTGCGGACTTTAATGCCAGCTCGAGACGACTTAAGAAGTGCCGGCGATTTGCCAGGCCCGTAAGCGGGTCAAGCGTACTGAGTTGATCTGCTTCGATCATTAGTTGTCGCCGCTTTAATGCGTAGTGAATCGCGCGCTCAAGCTCCCACTCGCCGGCTTTACCCTTAACGAGAAAGTCCTGCGCCCCGGCGCTGATCGCCTGCAAGGCTATTGCGTGGTCGTCCACGCCGCTCAACACGACTATAGGCACGTCAGCTACAATTGACTTTATAACCTCTATATTCCCGATGCCCTTGCCATCCGGCAGATTTAAATCGAGTAGTATGAGATTGAATTCGCGTGTCTCCAAAACCGATTTGGCCTCATCAAGCCTGGGCACATGCAAAATTTTATAATCCGCCAAATCAGAAGCAGCCAGCATCTCGGACGCCATATAAGCATCGGACGCGCTGTCCTCAATGAGTAGAATTTCAAAACCCGGTAATGGCGACGCCGGACTTAATTCATCTGTCATTGCAGTATCCTTGGAAAGAATACGCCATGATGGTCCTACGCCGGCCTCTGCGCAACCGACACAATCGGTAAATCATGTGGCTTTATCCGCAACATTGGGCTGCATATACTTAAAACAGTAAACATCACGACGGAGTCAAACAATGACAACAGCACCGATATTGGCACCGGTTATCGCGCTGGTTCTCTGGACCTGCGCAGTGCAGGCGTGGATGGTGGCGACGCGGCTACCGGCGATGAGCAAACTCGGACTGGGTCCTGAGGAAGGCGAGAGCACCGCTAATTTGCGGTCGAAGCTGCCACCTGAAGTACAGCGCATCGGTGACAACTACAACCACCTGATGGAGCA
>JBFJYC010000093.1:0-10849 GCA_041622815.1 Spongiibacteraceae bacterium
GGTCGTCATTGGTCGCCGCAATTGCCAGCGACCAAAGCTGATTCTGCAGATTGATAATTTTATCGTTGTAGCTTTGCCGCGCTTCCTGCTCGGTAAGGTCCAGTTGACCGATTGCAACGCGCATATCGATATATTGGCGGAAATAGTCAGCGGCGTCTGCTTGATAGTTCTCCGGTAATAACTGCACGCGCAAGACCGCGGTGCCGATGGCATTGGCTTCATCAATCAGCGCCATACTGCGGCTGTCGAAGCGCTGCATCGACATACTGAATGTAAAACCGAGCAACAATGCCAACAGGCCCAGAATGCTCGCCTGTATCGAACCGGTCAGTGCTTTCACTTCGTTGTCGGTGCGGGCCTGAACAAAGCGGCCGATGCGGAAGCTGAACTCATTGAACACAATGATCACGATAAACAGCGATACTGCGATAGCGACGCTGCTGTGTCCGTAAAGTAACTCCTGCTGATTCATTAACTATTTCTCTTATTGCCTGGGTTAGACGCTGGCAGAATTATGCGTGCCGCGCCGTAAAATCGATTCCCACAGCCTAGCGGCATGCCATGGCTTCGCCAAGACAAGGGCTCAATAAGGTAGGCAGAAAAATGGTGGAGCTACGCGGGATCGAACCGCGGACCTCTTGCATGCCATGCAAGCGCTCTCCCAGCTGAGCTATAGCCCCATCGTGTGCGCTATGGCAGCGCCGCAAACCCCCGGGAAGGGATGCGAGGAGCGCGCATCTTAATGACAGCCCCCCGCCTTGTCAACCGGATCCGGCGCTTAATCGGCGCTGAGTGCGGCAAACTTTTTCTCTAGTCTTTTCAATGCCTTCTTGCTGACTCCTCCGACTGAATCGAGGGCACTGCGGAGTCTTGCCCGGGTCATATCCGGCCCCAGAATCGCCATCGCATCGACTACTGAAATCGAATTTTTGGATCCGCTGATCGCCACAAACAACGGCGCCATGAAATCCTTGAGTTTGATCCCGCAGGCCTTGGACAGCGACTGCACATCTTCAAAGATACCGTCGCGCTGCCATACCTGTCGCAGCTCCAGCTGCCAGATACAAAACTGCAGCACCTCCGCAACTTCCTCGTGATGCAGTTTCAGCCCTTCAAAATCCGCCGCAGTGATCGCCGGATCACCCGAAATCAGAAAACCGGCCAGCGGTGCGAGATCACTCATCACCTCCATGCGGCCGCGCACCTGGGGCAAAACCTGTTCGAGCAATTGCCGGTTCAGCGCCCAGCTTTGCAATGCGCTAATCAGTGCATTGTCATCAAACTCTTCGCGCAACCACAGGCCATTCAGCCAGCGCAGCTTTTCCACATCAAACACCGGCCCGCCGAGGCTGACGCGCTGAATATCGAAAACTTCAATCATTTCCGCGAGGGTAAATTTCTCGCGCTCATCGGGCATCGACCAGCCCATGCGACCTAAATAGTTGAGTAGCGCCTGCGGAAAAAACCCCATCCGCTGGTAATACAGAATTCCGGTCGGGTTTTTGCGCTTGCTGAGCTTGCTCTTGTCGGCGTTGCGCAACAGCGGCAAATGGCAGAGCACCGGCATCTCCCAGCCGAAGTATTGGTACAACAATTTGTGTTTCGGCGCGGAGTTCAACCATTCCTCGCCGCGCAATACATGGGTGATGCCCATCAGGTGGTCGTCGACCACGTTCGCCAAATGGTAGGTTGGCAGGCCGTCACTTTTCAGCAGGATTTGCGCATCGACCATGCTCCAGTCCAGCTCGACGCTGCCGCGCAGCATATCGTCGATGACACAGGCACCGGCGTCTTCCGGCACCAACATGCGGATAACAGACGGCGCGCCGGCAGCCTCCCGTTTCGCCACTTCATCAGCGGGCAGCTGTAAATCCGAAGCCTTTAGCGCGGTGCTGTTACCGGCCTCACGCCGCGCCGCCCGCAGCTCTTCGAGCTCATCCGCCGTGCGGTAGCAGCGAAATGCCTTGCCGTTGTCCAGCAACTGCTGCGCATATTGCTGATAGATATCGGCGCGCTCGCTCTGCCGGTAGGGGCCGTGGGGGCCGCCGCAATCGGGGCCTTCGTCCCAGTCCAGGCCGAGCCAGCGCAGCGAGTCCAGAATTGCCTGCTCGCTTTCCGGCGTGCTGCGGGCCGCGTCGGTGTCTTCGATACGCAACAGAAACTCACCGCCCTGACTTTTCGCAAAACAGTAGTTAAACAGCGCGATATAGGCGGTGCCGACATGCGGCGTGCCGGTAGGAGAAGGCGCAATACGCGTACGAACAGTCATGAAACAACCCGGTTTGTGAATGAAACAGCGCCGTGACGCCGCAGAAAGCCGCGCATTATACGGGCGCGGCGGTTAAAATCCGCGCTTTTTGCAGGCCGTTCCGATTTCCGCTCCCATCAACAGAACCTTCTGCATTGCCCCGATGATGGATTGGTCCGACCGCCACTGCCGGTATTTTTGGCGGCAGATCACCCGCCATGCAGTGCTGTATACCGAAATGATTACCACTGGCGCGCTGCTGCACGGCGATCCGGCGCGGTTTCTGCGCTTTCACCCGCAGGAACACCCGCTTGCGCTGCAGCTCGGCGGCAGCGAACCCGACGCTCTCGCCCGCTGTGCCGAGCTGGCACAACAAGCCGGCTTCGATGAGATCAATCTCAACTGCGGCTGCCCGTCGGGCCGGGTCAGCGCCGGTTGCTTCGGTGCCTCGCTGATGGGCAAGCCGGAACTCGTCGCCGAGTGTGTTGCAGCGATGAAAGCGGCCAGCGACCTGCCGGTAACCGTTAAACACCGCACTGGCATTGACGATTCAGACAGCTGGGAGCATATGCTGGGCTTTGTCGAAACCGTCGCCGCTGCCGGCTGCACAACCTTTATCGTGCATGCCCGCAAGGCCTGGCTCACCGGGCTCAGCCCGAAACAAAACCGTGATATTCCGCCGTTACAGTACGAGCGTGTCTACCGCCTCAAGCAAACCCTGCCGGAGCTCGAAATCATTATCAACGGCGGTATTGAATCCGCCGCTGCCGGTGAAACGCACCTGCAGCATGTTGATGGCGTGATGCTCGGGCGTGCCGCGTACAATGAGCCAATGACCTTGGTGGACGTGGATACGGTTTACTACGGCACCGCGGCGCTGGCAAAAACGCCGCGGGATATTGTGAATGCGATGCAGGGATATATCGAAGAACAACTTGCCGCTGGCGCGAAACTGCATCAGATCACCCGGCATATGCTCGGTTTATACAACGGCCAGCCCGGCGCGCGGGCATTCCGCCGTCATTTAAGTCTGCATGCCAATAAGCCTGAAGCGTCCTTCGATACTTTGCTGGCCGCCCTGCCAAACGCTGTTTAAATGCTTAAGTCGGCGGCGCTAGAGCAGCGATTGCTGTTGGCGCGCATCGCCGTCGCTGAGCTTTTCTTCAACCGGCAACGGCCGGGTCCGCGGCCTGCCGGCCTTGCCGGGTGTCAGCCGCACTTTCAGCTTGCGCTCGAGATGGTGTTTAAACCTGTCCGATCCGTAGGCTTTGGCGCCCTGCAGGGCATCCCGCCATTCTTTCAGCTCGCGCTCTCTGACGGGCTTGTTAAATATTTTCTGATAACGCGCGGGCCGCTCATCGGCGAACTGCGCCAACGCCAGATAATCCGCATGCGGCGTGATGATCTCTGAAGGCTCACCCAGGCCATTGGCGTGATAGCTGGACCATTCATAGTCCGCCGCGGTTTCGACAATCTCCGCCCGCACCGGATTGTTTTCGATATAACGGTAGCAGGCGAGCAGGTAGCGGTCGCTGTCGACCAGACAGGAGCGGAAGCGCCCCTCCCACAAACCGCCGGTACGCTTGTAGCTGTCATTAAAATATCGTACATAACGCCTACCCAACGCCTGCATCATGCCGCCGACACTGTGATCGCCGGAGGGGGTGACCAGCATATGCACATG
This sequence comes from Spongiibacteraceae bacterium, assembly GCA_041622815.1. Lineage (GTDB taxonomy): Bacteria > Pseudomonadota > Gammaproteobacteria > Pseudomonadales > Spongiibacteraceae > JBFJYC01. Next base: position 3,933 of record JBFJYC010000093.1, read on the forward strand.
ATTATTCATCAACACGTACGCGTGCACAGCGACCTGATAAGCTTCGCTGGTCTCGCGCAGATGAAACAAATACTTTTCATAATCACGGCGGTTACGGAAACAGGCCTGGCGGTTATTACCGCGCTGTACAATGTGTAACGGAATGCCGGCGGGGCTGATACGGGGACTACGCGCCATGGTAATTTGAATCCGTTGCGTCTGAATTTATATGGTTATTGGCGCTTTTTAGGCTGGTTTAGCGCAGCCGGAATAGTACTCTGACCCCTAATTGATTGATAGAGGTAAATGGCTTGTCGAATAAACTGGAACAATTGAAATCAATGACGGTCGTTGTTGCCGATACCGGTGATATCGATGCGATGAAACGCTTCGCGCCGCAGGATGCGACCACCAACCCGTCACTGCTACTCAAGGCCGCCGCGCTGCCGGTTTATCGCCAGCGGATTGACGCGGTCGTTGCCGCCAGCCGCCAACGCAACAACAGCGACGCGGACTTTGCCCGCGATTGCGGTTTGGCGCTGTCGGTGGATATCGGCTCCGAAATCACGCGCATTGTGCCCGGCAAGGTATCCACCGAAGTCGATGCGCGGCTGTCCTTCGATGAGCACGCCACCGCCGAGCAGGCTAGACAGATCATCGGCCTGTATGAAGATATGGGTATCGGCCGCGACCGGATTCTGATCAAGATTGCCGCCACCTGGGAGGGCATCCGCGCCGCGGCGACGCTCGAAAAAGCCGGTATCGAATGTAACCTGACACTGCTGTTCGGCTTCTGCCAGGCCACCGCCTGTGCCGACGCCGGCGTGACGCTGATCTCGCCCTTTGTCGGACGGATTTTCGATTGGTACAAGGCGCAGGGCACGCTGCCGGCAAGCCCGGCGGACGATGAAGGCGTAAAATCCGTGACCCGCATTTTCAATTACTACAAACAGCACAGCTACAAAACGGTAGTGATGGGTGCGAGCTTTCGCAATACCGGGCAGATCGAGCAACTCGCCGGCTGCGACCGCCTCACCATCAGCCCGCAATTGCTGGAGGAGCTTGAGAACGATTCCGGCAGCCTGCCGCGCATCCTCGATGCCGCCACCGCGACCAGCACCGACGACAAGCCCGGCGCCACCGAAGCAGACTTCCGCTGGCAGTTGAACAGCGATGCGATGGCTACCGAAAAGCTGGCCGAAGGCATCCGCAGCTTCGCCGCCGACCAGGTCAAACTCGAGCAAATGCTGTTGGACTGGCCGCATGCTTGAGCTGTTGAAAACGCTGTTTAGCACCCCCGCCGTTGATGCCGGCAAAGCGGATGCCGAGGCGCGTCTGCGCCTGACCAGCGCCGCGCTGTTACTGGAAGTGTCGAAAGCCGATTACCAAAGCCACCCGCAAGAACTGGCGGTGGTCCGTGAGCTGCTGACCCGTCATTTCAACGTCACCGAAGCCGAAATGGACGGCCTGCTCGCCGAGGCCGGCGAAAGCTATCACGAAGCGAATTCGCTGCACCCGTTCACCCGCTTTATTAACGACAATTGCAACGACCAACAAAAGTATCAGTTAATTCAACAGGCCTGGCACGTCGCCTGGGCTGACGGCAGTATTTCAAAATATGAAGAGCACCTGATCCGGCATCTGGCGGAACTGATCTACGTACCCCACTCCGCCTTTATCCGCGCCAAACTCACGGCACAATCAGAAGCAAAAGCCGGCGCCTGAAATGTGCGGGCGTCTCAATGTCACGGATGACCCGCGGGTTCAGGAGCTGCTGAAGTATCTGGATATCAATGCCGGCCCGCTGCCGACGCACTACAACGTCGCACCGACCGAGGCGGTGCCGGTAATCTTCGAATACGAAGGTAAACGTGAACTCGGGCCGATGCGCTGGTGGCTGACACCGCACTGGTCCGACGGCCCCTCCGAAAAATACGCCATGTTCAATGCCCGCATCGAGTCGGTGACCAAGAGCCGCGCGTTTCAGGGGCCGGTGCGCTACCACCGCGCGATCGTACCGGCCGCCTCGTTTGTGGAGTGGCAGCGGCTGGGTGGTGTTAAGCAACCCTGGTTGCTGGAGCCGGTGGACGCACCGATGGCGCTGGCCGCGATTTGGGACTGCTGGCGCGAAGAGTTGTTCAGCTGCGCGATTATTACCCAGCCGGCATCGCCGCAATTTAAAACGCTGCACAGCCGTATGCCGCTGATCCTGCAGGGCGATCAGATTGAACAGTGGCTGGACCAGAAAGCCAAGGCCGAAGACGTCATTAATGCCTTAAAAGGCGCCTGCATCCCCTTGCGCGCGACCGCCATTGATACCGCATTTAACAACGCCCGCAACAAATCAGCGCCGTCGCCACTGCCCGGTATCGCGCCGCGCACAATGACTACCGCATAATCCCGGCCGCATTGAGTTTGATTTACACTGCGCCGCCCATTCACACACAGAACGAAAATAAAGGATATGCCATGCAGACGAGACTCATACTGCTAGCCACCGCACTGATTGCCGCCGGACTCAGTAGCGCCTGCAGCGAGACGACGGTCACCGAATTCAGCTGCGCAGCGGTCGGCGAAAAAGTCCCGATCTGCGGCTTCAGCCACCCTGAAGATCTGGAGTTGCTCCCGGACGGTAAAACACTGATCGTCAGCGAATTCGGCAGTCTGAAATCCGAAGTGCCGGGTGCCTTTGTGTTATTTGATACCAGCACCGAAAAACGCCAACGCCTGCCCGCCTTCACCGGACCCGCCACGACAACATGGGTCGATGTTGACTGCCCCGGACCGCCCGGTGACAACTTTTCGCCGCACGGCATTCACCTGTCCGAGCGCGCCGACGGCAAGCTACAACTGCTGGCGGTGAATCACGGCGGCGGTGAGCGGATCGATTATTTTGAAGTCAGCGCCACCGACAACTGGTACCGCATCGACTGGCGTGGCTGCGCGGTACCCCCACGTAACAGCTATATGAACGATGTGGTGGCGACGCCGGGCGGCGGCTTTATCTTCACCCATATGTACCCGCGGGACAGCCTGCATATCGGGCCGCTGTCGATCGGCATCCTGAAGGCAATACTCAAGTTTAATACCGGCTATGCCATGCACTGGAACGGCAGCAAATACAAAGTACTTGAAGGCAGCCGCGCCGCCTTTGCCAACGGTATTCAGATCGACGCCAAAGGCGAATATGTGTTCGTCAACGCGCTGATGAACGACAAGGTCTATAAAGTGAATATCGCCACCGGCGAGCGGGTCGCCACCGCCGATGCCCCTCGCGGCGACAATATCCAATGGGATGCCAGCGGGCGCCTGCTGGTGGCCTCGCAGCTGGCTTCGACCTCGGCCATGACCGGGTGCCTGAGCAACCCGGACAGCACCTGCGGCGCGCGTTTCGATATCGTGCGGGTCGACCCGGACACAATGGCCGCTGAAATCATCTTCAGCCACGAGGGCGGCCCGCCCATGGGTGCGGCAACCGTCGCCCAGCAAGTCGGCGACCAGCTCTATTTCGGTTCATTCGCCGGCGACCGCATGATGCGCGTCCCTTACCCCAAATAAGGGTCGGAGTGCTACTTTCGATAATTAAAAACGGGGTCAGAGTGCTATTTCCGAGGAGCGAAAACAGCACTCTGACCCCGCTTGATGCCTGCTTAGGCTGTGCTTACGCGATAAGGGCAAGGCCGGCCGCGGCCAGCGGTTGCACCGAGGCGCCCATTTCTTTGGCGCGGGTGCTGGAGGCGTTACCATCGAGCGAGCGCTTGTAGACGCCCTGAATAATCGCCGCCAGTCGGAACAAGCAGAACGCCACCCAGGTATTCCAGTGCGGGATCTCGGTGAGGCCACGACGGCGACAATAAGCCGCCACATACGCCTCCTCTGAGGGAATGCCCAATTGGTCCCGGTCGAGCCCACCGAGACCCTTGATCGCACCCATCGGCGGCAAGCGCAGCTGCATACACTGGTAGGCCAGATCCGCCACCGGATGCCCCAGTGTCGACAGTTCCCAATCCAGTACTGCGATGACGCGGTTTTCGCGCGGGTGAAAAATCATATTATCGAGCCGGTAATCGCCGTGAAGCAGAGATACCTGCCCATCCTCCGCCGGAATATTCTGCTCCAGCCAGGCGATCAGGCTGTCCATTTCGTCGATCTTTTCCGTCTCGCTGGCCCGGTATTGCTTGCTCCAGCGATTCAGCTGACGCGCAAAATAGCCGCCCGGCTTGCCGAAATCTTCCAGTCCCGCTGCTTTGTAATCCACCAAATGCAAGGCCGCCAGCACGCGATTCATTTCGTCGTACATAGGCGCGCGGTCCGCCTTGTCACACTCAGCGAGCGCCGAATCCCACAAAATGCGCCCGTCGACATACTCCATCACATAGAACATCGAACCGATTACATCGCTGTCCTCGCACAGCAGATACGGCTTTGCGACCGGTACGTCCGAGCCATACAGCGCCTGCAGTACCCTAAATTCACGGTCCACCGCGTGCGCCGACGCCAATAATTCGCCGGGCGGCTTGCGCCGCAACACCCAACTCGAGTGCCCGTCGCTGATTTTGAAAGTGGGATTGGACTGACCATCGGCAAATTTTTCCGCGCGCAGTGTGCCGCTAAATCCTTCCAGCTTGCCCCGCAGGTAGTCTGCGAGCCTGCCCTCATCCAGCTTTGCTACATCGGCCATACGCTGATTATCTCCTATGACTAATGCCAGGTTTGTAGTTGGGCGCGCTCGGGGTGCTCAAGGTGCGCAATACTGTTGAAACCGCCCAGATAGCGCGTCCGTCCTTTGCCCACCAAACGGGTCATGCCGGTGTTCGCAGCCTGCAGATTCAGGTTAATCATCGCCGCCACATCCAGATCCAGAATCTCCCGCACCAGCGCGCTGATCGGCCCGCCGGAACTCACCACTAGGGCGCGCTCGCCGGGATGATCTGAAATCTGCGCCAGCGCCGCCCGCAAACCCGCTTCGAACTCGGTCCAGCGCATATAGGGTTTGGGCAGTTCATCGCGGCTCCACGCCAATGCCGCCTTGCGCAGGCAGCGATAGAAGGCGGCGGGGTCATGGCGGTCAAAAGCCTCATCCGGATGCAGCGCGAGGTAATCGGCAACCAGCGATGCAAAATCAAATTCGTTTAAACCTTCGATTTCGATAACCTCATCCGGCAGGTTCAGATGGTGGCGCATACCGGTCAGCGTTTCGCGGTGGCGGCGCAAGGTGCCGGTATAAACGGCGCCAAACTCTGCTCCCAGCGCATCGAGGTGCTCGCCGAGTATCCGCGACTGCTGCCATCCGAGCTCAGAGAGCTGGTCATAGTCATCACTATGGAATGAGGCCTGACCGTGGCGCACGAGTAAAATTTCTGACATAGATTACCTGACTTGCTGAATTGTGTAGGTCCGTCGCGACGGTGTTTTCGCGAACGGGCGCCGTCTTATAGTCTGCCTGCGACATCAGTTCAAGCGCGGCCAGTCGCAGAAGTGCTGAACCGGTAGGTACAATCCTCTCTCGCCAGTATCGCGCGGTCCCGATATTGTCTACCGCGTCGTTGAACAGCGCTAAAGAGGCAAGCAATGTCCCATCTGAGCAACTCGCAGATATACTCTGATTTTCCCCGATCGGAGGGTGCTGATTCAGCGGACGCCGCTGCGACCGACCAGCCACGGGCGAGCGCCACAGCGCAGCGGATCTGTTCCGCCCGCAACGGCGCCACTCGCAGCAAGTCCGGGCCGATGATTCTTGACGATGAACTGCCCGCCGGCACCCGCTACCGCTTCTCCCATCGCTTCTAAGCAAAATCCTGCCTGACAGCTGCCATTTTTGCGGGATAGCACGCATGAAACCGGTTGCCGCCTTGTAATATTCCGAATACGTAGTTTACGGGGGTAAAACTGGCGCGACCGACCGGCGATGCCGAGTAGGCGATGGATGCTGAAGCCAGCGCATGCGGGTTATTTACGTCGAACGGCGGCCATTGATGCAGATGCCAAATGCAGGCGCAGGAATCCGCAGTTGAGTGAGAAAGGCACCGATAAGTTATTGCACCTGTGCGCCTAACAAACTACGCCGGCGCTGGCTATGCGCCAATATCAACAGCAAAGCCAAAAAAAGCGGTGCGGTTGTGGGCTCAGGCACTTCGACCGCTAAACTCCAACGAGCATATACCTTGTCATCCATTGTTGAGGTGTCGAAAGTGGAGAAAAGGTGACTATAAAATGGCCCCTGCCTGCCGTCTGCCTGATTACCACTGCGATTGGTGGTGATCGCCCATGGACGATAATCGCCATTAGAACCCAGATGCTCGGCGCCCAGCGTGTACAGATGGCAGATGCTGATTGAATCACAACCGGCGGTCCGTTCAGGGTTGGTATCGTAGATATCGTTTGCACTGAATACCTGCTCGAATAAAGCAGTGGCTGCGTCGTAAAGTTCGGAGCCCGCAAAAGTGAAATTTGAGTCGTCAAAACAATTGCCGAAAACCGCATCGCAGGTCCCGTCAACAAACATTACATCGTATAAACCGCCGTTCACTGTGACCCCGGTAGCTCCGATAAGCTCACCACCGGATTCCAGTATCAGCGCTGCAGAAGCGTTTTTTGCAGGGACGATGCTTAGCGCAATCAGAACAAAAACCGTGGACAGCAACCGGAAGCTTAGCACCTTCCTAGCAATTAGCCTCGCCCGGGGCGCGGGGATGTCAGCTGGGGTATGGTACGTCATGACGACCTCCTTATTCTTATCGACTCTGCAGAGGCCCACGCTACCTGATCTTTGTTTTCGATTCAGCACCGTAATTTGTGATTTATTAACATTTACACGCCTAACAGATACGCTAGCCAGCTCACTCTGCTTAGCCAGCGCGGCGATGCCCAACTGACGCAGACAGCCGTGTTAACCGTGACTGCGCGCACATTACGATGAGAATAAAGGCAAACCTGAC
>JBFJYC010000094.1:0-10762 GCA_041622815.1 Spongiibacteraceae bacterium
CCGCAGCTGCAGGGAGGCGGCATCCTTAAGCAACACCTCTATCAGATCACAGGTGGGCGTGGTCATGTAAATCGGACCCTGAAAGCCCTGAGACACCAGCAGCGGCAACCGTCCGGAATGGTCCAGATGCGCGTGAGACAGCACTACCGCGTCGATACGCGCGGTATCAAAGGGCAGCGGCTTTAAATTGGCATCCTCTTCCTGTCTTCGCCCCTGAAACAAACCACACTCCAGCAAAATCTGTACGCCCCCGGTCTGGAGCAAGTACATGGAGCCGGTAACGCCTTCAATCGCGCCAAGAAATGTTAGCTTTGCCATTCGCCTCTCCGCTAAAAAATCAGAACATTACCCAAACTTTCCTGACGGGCTCCAAGTAGCTACCACCTTTATGCCCGTTTCGTAACTGCGCGCTCAATGGCCGGGGATGCTTCTGTGAGCATGCGCCCGCAGAATATATTTTTCAATCTCAACAACAAACATAACCGGTGCTGCTGACAGGATAATGACCATCCAATCACCGGGGCGGATACTCTCGAGCCCGAACAATCCCTGCGACACCGGCAGATAAGTAAACAGCAGCTGCAAAGCGATCACGCTAATGGTGGCGACAATCATGGGCCGGCTGCCAACAAAGAAAGAAGAATCGAAGATTGTCTGTGTCAACAGACGGCAGTTGAACAGGTAGAAAATTTCAATCACCACCAGCGCATTAACGCCTATGGTTCTGGCGTACTCGATGGATACACCTTCCGAACGGTAATAAGAGAATAAGGCGAAGACGATTGCCGCACCCATACCACCGACCATAACCATTCTTCCCAGCAGTGCGGCAGAGAACAGCCCGCTACCAAACGGTCTGGGCGGACGCTTCATAACATTGCTTTCCGCTTGTTCAAACGCCAATGCCAGCGCCAAGGTGACCGCGGTTATCATATTGACCCATAGAATCTGGGCCGGTGTGATGGGCATCAGACGACCCAGCATAATGGCGGTAAAGATAACCAGCGCTTCAGCCAGATTAGTGGGTAGAATAAAAATAATAGATTTGACGATATTATCGTAAACCGTCCGCCCTTCACTCACCGCTTTCGCAATCGTGCTGAAGTTATCATCAGTTAGCACAAAGTCAGCGGCCTCTTTCGCGGCGTCGGTGCCCTTTTGCCCCATCGCCACGCCGATATTCGCCTTCTTCAATGCCGGCGCGTCATTAACGCCGTCCCCCGTCATCGCAACGACATGCCGGTTTTGCTGCAGTGCGCTCACCAGTTGAAGCTTATTGGCCGGACTGGTGCGCGCAAATACATCCGTGGTTTCAACTGCCTCCGCCAGCTGCCCGGCATCTAAGCGATCAATATCCTGCCCCGTCATCACCCGCTCAACGTTGAGCCCCAGCTCAGCACCAATCGCCGCTGCGGTAACGGGGCTGTCGCCGGTAATCATCTTGACCCTGATACCGGCGGCGTGACACATCTCGATACTGGCAATCGCCTCCGGCCGCGGCGGGTCACTGATACCAACCAGACCGACCATAATTAACCCGCGTTCAACCTCGGCGTGACTGAGCGCACCGGGGTTTTGTTGGTAATTTTTCATCGCCAGCGCCATCACGCGCATGCCCCGCCTGGCGTAGTCCTCGCTAGCCCGCTGCCAATGGTCTTTGTCCAGCGGCTCCGGACCCGACTCACCAAGCTGCTGATCGGCGTAATCCAACAGCCTTTCCACTGCGCCTTTGACCATCAGTTTGATCTCGCCATCATCATTGTGATGCAGCGTAGCCATATAGCGCTTCTCGCTTTCAAACGGCATGAGATCCAAACGCGGCCATTCGCGCGCCAGCTCTTTCGCCGTTAAACCGTGCTTCATGGCCAGCACCAGCAAAGCACCCTCGGTGGGGTCGCCATGCAGTATCCAACGTGAATTTTCATGTTCCAGATTCGCATCGTTGCAAAGCATTGCGATAACACAGGACTGTGTAAAACAGGTATCGTGCCCGGCCAGTATGCGGGCCGATGTCTCAAGCAATTCGATCGCGCCCTCCGGCTTATAGCCCTCACCGGTGACACGGTAGCCACCGGTCAACGTATACACTTCGCGGGCTGTCATTGCATTCGCGGTCAGCGTGCCGGTCTTGTCAGAACAGATGACGTCCACCGAGCCTAGCACCTCGACCGCCGGCAGCCGTCGCACCAGCGCCCGGTTCTTCGCCATTCGTTGCACGCCGATGGCCAGCGCAATCGTCACAATCGCCGGCAAACCCTCCGGAATCGATGACACGGCAATACCGATCGCCGCCTGAAACATCTCACCCAGTGCGTAGTCATGGATATAAACTCCGAGCAGCATGGTGAGTAAGGAGACAATGACGATACCGGCGGTTAACTGGTGCGCAAAGCGGCTGAGCTGCTGCTGCAAGGGTGTCTGCTCTAAATCAATGTTGCCGACCAGATCACTGATTTCACCCAACTGCGTATGCAAACCGGTTGCTGTGACGATACCTCTGGCCATGCCATAGGTAACCAGCGTGCCCATATAGGCCATGTTTTTGCGTTCGGCGAGGGGCGCATCCGCTGGCAGCACATCAAGGTGCTTACCCACCGGCTGCGCCTCACCGGTCAGCGCGGATTCATCGCAGCGGAAATCCTTACTAAAAAACAAGCGGATATCGGCGGGCACACCGTCACCGGCCTGCATCATCACTACATCGCCGGGCACCAGCTCGCTGCTATCCAGAGTTTCAAGTACACCATTGCGAATAACCATGCAGCGGGACTTGGTCATCGACATGATGGCACGCAAAGCGTCCTCGGCTTTGCCTTCCTGAATAAAGCCGACGATTGCATTGACCATAACGACAGCGAAGATCACGCCGCTATCGACATAGTGCTGCAACAGCGCACTGAGCAATCCGCTGCAGATCAGCACATAAATCAGCACATTGTGAAACTGGGCCAGGAACCGCTTCCAGGCGGGCTTTGGCGGTGCCAACGGCAGGCTGTTCTTACCATAGCGCGCGACAAGACCGGCAGCTTCCTGATCGGATAAGCCGGCTTCCCTGGAGTTTAAATGACGGAAAACGTCATCTGTACTCATGCTATGCGGAATGATTTTTTCGCTCACCCTGTATGCCTCACTTGCTGCGCAATCAGCAGGATACCGTCTTTATACCAGACTAAAGGTGGACGGCAGCAGCAGCTGCGGTAAGTCTCCCGACCAGGGGAGACTCAGAAAGTAAGGCGTTTGCTCAGCGGATGTAAGTGGCGGACACTACTTAGAGCGTAGTTGTCGCAGAAAACCACTATTAGCCGGGTATCATTCCCACTCGATCGTAGCGGGCGGTTTGCTGCTGATGTCGTAGGTAACGCGGGAGATACCGGAGATTTCGTTGATAATCCGGTTGGAGACTTTCTCCAGTAAGTCATAGGGCAGGTGTGCCCAGCGCGCGGTCATAAAGTCGATCGTTTCAACGGCGCGCAATGCGATCACATATTCATAACGCCGTGCGTCGCCGACTACCCCGACACTTTTTACCGGCAGGAACACCGCAAAGGCCTGACTGGTTTTCTGATAGAAGTCCGCTGCGTGTAGCTCTTCAATAAAAATTGCATCGGCCTCGCGCAGCAGGTCGGCATAGGTCTTTTTGACTTCACCGAGAATCCGCACACCCAGACCCGGCCCCGGGAAGGGATGGCGGTACACCATATCGTAGGGCAGGCCCAGTTCAAGGCCGATCTTACGCACTTCGTCTTTAAACAGTTCGCGCAACGGCTCTACCAACTGTAGTTTCATATCGTCCGGCAGGCCGCCGACATTGTGGTGCGACTTGATGACATGGGCCTTGCCACTGGCGGCACCGGCGGACTCAATCACGTCCGGATAAATCGTGCCCTGTGCCAGAAAATCGATATCTTCGAGCTTGCCGGCTTCTTCGTCGAATATTTCGATAAAGGTATTGCCGATAATTTTGCGCTTCTTCTCCGGGTCATTGACACCCGCCAGCCGCGACAGAAAATTATCTTCCGCATCAACCCGGATAACCCGTACGCCCATATTGCGCGCGAACATTTCCATCACCTGATCGCCTTCGTGCTTGCGCAACAGGCCGTTGTCGACAAACACACAGGTCAAGCGGTCGCCGATGGCTTTATGCAACAGCGCGGCAACGACCGAACTGTCGACACCGCCGGACAGGCCAAGCAGCACGGAACGATCTTTGACCTGCTCCTGCACCCGCACGATCGCATCTTCAATAATATTGGCGGCTGTCCACAGATGCTCGCAGCCACAAATTTTATGGGCGAAATGCTCGACGATACGCTCGCCCTGCAGGGTGTGGGTCACCTCGGGATGAAACTGTACACCGTAAAGCTGTTTAGCCTCACAGCTCATACCGGCTATCGGGCAGCTCGGCGTAGATGCCATCAATTCAAAATCTGCGGGCAGTTTCACGACCTTGTCGCCGTGACTCATCCACACATCCAGCATCAGCTCACCGTCGCTACCGACGTGATCTGATATGTCGGCGAGCAGTGATGAAGCCTGCTCAATTTTGACCCGCGCATAACCGAACTCATGCACCGGCGAACTTTCCACCTTGCCACCGAAATGCTCGGCCATCGCCTGCATGCCGTAGCAAATACCCAGCACCGGCACGCCCAAATCGAATACGACCGGCGGTACCCGTGGCGACTCACCGGCGGTGACCGACTCCGGCCCGCCGGACAGAATAATGCCGCGCGGCGCAAAATCTTTGATGCGCTCAACGTCAATATCGAAGGGATAGATTTCAGAATAGACACCCACTTCGCGAACGCGACGGGCGATCAGTTGAGTGTACTGTGAACCGAAGTCCAGAATCAGAATGCGTTGCGAATGAATATCAGTCATGGGTCTCTGTACTACACGTCGACAGACGCGGTGCGGATGTTTGTTGTCGGGACCGTCGCCAGCATGGAAGCTGGCGCCGAGCCTACATGGATGTATTTACGGCGTGTCACGGCAGCAAATATGCGTACCGCGTCCCGCCCGATTACGCCCTTGGATAATTCGGCGCTTCCTTGGTGATATCGACATCGTGAACATGGCTTTCGCGCATACCGGCCGATGAGACTTTCACAAATTCGGGCTTGGTGCGCATGGTTTCAATATCCGGCGAACCGGTATAGCCCATCGCCGAACGCAAACCACCCATCAGCTGATGCACAATCGCCGACAGCGGGCCTTTGTAAGGCACGCGGCCTTCAATACCTTCGGGTACCAGTTTTTCAACGCCGTCGTCACTGTTCTGAAAATAGCGGTCGCTGGAGCCCTGGGTTTTTCCCATCGCACCGAGCGAGCCCATGCCGCGATAAGACTTGTAGGTCCGGCCCTGATACAGCTCGACTTCACCGGGTGCTTCTTCGGTGCCGGCAAACATCGAACCCATCATGACCGAATGGGCGCCGGCGGCAATCGCCTTGGCGATATCACCGGAGAAGCGCACACCGCCATCGGCGATCAACGGAATTCCACTGCCTTTCAGCGCAGCCGCCACATTGGCGATCGCAGAGATTTGCGGCACACCGATGCCGGTAACGATACGGGTGGTACAAATTGAACCCGGGCCGATACCGACTTTTACCGCATCCGCACCGGCTTCTTTGAGCGCCAGCGCCGCATCACCGGTCGCGATATTGCCGCCGATCACCTGCAGATAGGGGTAGGCCTTTTTGATCGCTTTGACGCGCTCGATCACATTGCGTGAGTGACCATGGGCGGTATCGACAACCAGCACGTCGACGCCGGCGGCAACCAACGCCGCAACCCGGTCATCGGTATCGGGGCCGGTACCCACCGAGGCACCGACCAGCAATTGGCCGGAATCATCCTTCGCCGCCAGCGGCCAGGTCTGCGCCTTGTTCATGTCCTTCACGGTAATCATGCCGGTGAGGTCGAATTTATCGTTCACTACCAACACTTTTTCGATACGGTGCTTGTGCAGCAGCTCACGGACCTCGTCAAGACTCGCGCCCTCGCCGACGGTGACGAGTTTATCCTTGGGCGTCATGATCGAAGATACCGGGCGATCGAAATGCGTTTCAAAGCGCACGTCACGGCTGGTGACGATACCCACAAGGTTACCGTTTTCCAGCACCGGCACACCGGAAATATTGTTCTGACGACGGATTTCGGCAAGTTCGCTGATCGGTGCCGAGGCTTCAATGGTGATCGGATCTTTTACGACACCGCTTTCGTGCTTTTTAACCGCCCGTACCTGCCGCGCCTGATCTTCGATCGTCATGCTCTTATGCACGATGCCGATGCCACCTTCCTGCGCCAGCGCAATGGCCAGCCGCGATTCCGTGACGGTATCCATCGCCGCGGCGATCAGCGGAATATTCAGCGCCAGCTCTCTGGTCAACTGGGTACGCAGCGTCACGTCCTTCGCCACCACCTCGGAGTAACCGGGCAGCAGCAAAACATCGTCAAAAGTGAGCGCTTCCTGAGCGACCCGATCCATATATTCAACCTATCTGTGAGGCGGATAAAACCGCGCATTTTAGCAGGCTTGGTGCCGTCCGGCACAGGTAAATATTAGCGGGGAACGAAGTCTATATGCGTGAGGAATGCGCTGAGCAGTGCAGAGGGCGCAAAATCCGGTGGTGTCAGCGCAAATAGCTGCCGCTGCAGCTGCAGTTCCGGCACATCCAGTACCACCAACTCACCGTGGCGCAGTTCGGTGGCCACTGCCAGGCGCGACAAGCAACCCAGACCGACACCGGTTTGCACGGCACGTTTTACCGCCTCGCTGTTTCCCAACTCCAGCACCACGTCCAAATCCGGCAGCAAATCCCTGCTCGCATTGGCGAACACCTCGCGGGTGCCGGAGCCGGCTTCACGCAGCACCCAACGCTCCGCCGCTAAATCTGCGGCGGTGAGGCGCTGCGCGGCGGTCACGCGGTGACCCGGCGCAGCGATAATACAGAGCTCATCGTCACGCCAATGCTTAGCCTGCAAGCCGCTGTGATGGCTGAAACCTTCAATCAGACCGAAGTCTGCCCGCATGGCGACCATCGCCGCCTCGACCTGCCCGGTGTTACCCACTTCCAAATCGATATTGACACCGGGGTGCGCCGCGACAAAGGCGGCGATCAGTTGCGGCAGCAAATAATTGCCCACCGTTGAACTCGCCGCGATCCGCAAGTGGCCCCGCAGCGCCGCGCCCCGGGCACTGTGTTCGATCGCATCGGCGCGCTCCAGCAGGTCGCGCACCGGCGCCTGCATGCTGCGGCCAAAATCATTCAGCACCAACCGGCGACCGCGGCGATGAAATAGGGGCGCACCGAGATGCGATTCCAGCTCAGCCAGCGACATACTCACCGCGCCCTGCGATAGCGAGACACGCTCCGCGGCGGCACTCACCGAACCCTCCCGGGCGACGGCATCAAAGGCCGTGAGTTGGCGCAAAGTGATCCTCATATCAATTATTCTAATACTTTATATTAATTATTTCAGTTTTACTTAACTTATACGCCGCTTCAGACTGCCCGGCATCAGAGAAGTATTGCCCTAGGAGCGACTATGACCACTGCTATCACCCGCCTGCCCACGCAGCCTAATGCCCCGCAAGAAACCGATGTGGTGATTGTCGGCGCCGGCCCCGCGGGCCTGTTTCAGGTATTTGAGCTCGGCTTGCTCGGCCTGCGGGCCGAAGTGATCGACACGCTGGCCCAACCCGGCGGCCAGTGCAGCGAGCTCTACCCCGACAAACCGATTTATGACATTCCGGCCTGCCCGGCGATCGGCGCGCAGGAACTGACCGACCGCTTGCTGGAACAAATCGCGCCCTTCGGCGCCGGTCTGCATTTCAATCAACAGGTCACCGGCTTACAGCGGCAGGACAACCAGCGCTTTCTGGTGACCACCAGCGCCGGACAAAGCTTCGACGCCGGCGCGGTCGTGATCGCCGCCGGCATGGGCGCCTTCTCACCCGTTAAATTGCGGGTAGCGGACAGCGACGTGCTGGTTGATAGCTCGCTGTTCTACCGGGTCAAAAACCGGGAATTGCACCGCGGCAAACATATCGCGGTGGTCGGCGGTGGCGATTCGGCGCTGGACTGGGCGCTGGACCTGCAGGAGATCGCCGCATCGGTCACCTTGATTCACCGCTCGCAAAAGTTCAAAGCCGCGCCGGCATCGGTCGCGCAACTGCGTGAACGCTGCGACCGCCTTGAAATGCAGTTTGTTGAGGGGCAGATCAGCGGGCTACAAACCGGCGCTGACGGCTTGCTGCAGGAACTCAAAGTGACCGGCACCGATCAGGTCACCCGCCGGCTGGAAGCGGAGCAGCTACTGGTGTTTTTCGGGCTCAGCCCGGAACTCGGCCCGATTGCGGAATGGGGTCTGGACCGGATTAAGAATCAGATTGCGGTCGACACCGAGAAATTTCAGACCTCGGAAACCGGCATCTACGCGGTCGGCGATATCAATGTCTATCCGGGCAAGAAACGGCTGATTTTAAGCGGGTTCCATGAGGCGGCGCTGGCGGCCTTCGCGATCAAATCACAGCTGGAACCGGGCAAAAAGGTACATCTGCAATACACAACCACCAGCCCGATCATGCATCAGCGCCTGCAGGTGGAAGATCCGATGAAGGAGGCGGACGAGACAGATCAGGCCGCGTAGTTGCGGTCTGTGTTTGCCGCTAGTAGCTTTCGGGCAGCTCTTTAATAATCAGAATCTGGCGGTTCTCGTTGGCGATATAACCGCCGACGGTCAGGTCCTTGAGAATGCGCGCCACCATTTCACGGGAGGAACCGACGCGGTCGGCAATATCCTGCTGAGTAAGCTTTTGGGTAATGCGGTTGACGCCGTCATCGCCAACCTCGGCCAGATTCCGCAATACCGTAGCGACACGGCCATAGACATCTTCCAGTGCTAGGCTTTTCACATCACGGGTTAGTTTACGAATACGGCGCGTCAGATTGCGGATAATCGCACGGCCGATTTTCGGGTGCTCGTCGAGTTTGGCATCAAAATCTTTTTTGTAAATGACCTTAAATTCCGCGTCTTCTAATGCGCGCACCGAAGCCGAGCGCACATCGTCATCGAGCAGCGCCAACTCGCCGAAATACTCACCGGCTTCCATCACGTTCAACACAATATCTTTGCCACTGCGGTCACTGCAGTACACCTTTACCCGGCCCGAAGCGATGATATACAGCGAATCCGCCTTATCACCCTCATGGATGACGACCGAATTTTTCTTGGCGGATTTACTGACGCTCGCATCAAACAAGGCGGCCAGCTCGGCCTCTTCAACACCGGCAAATAGATCGATACCTGCAAAAACCCGGTAAGACTGGTCCTGATTGTCAGCGCTCGATGCCACGGTGTTCTCCTTCTGAGTGTTTCTGTGCCCGGTGACTTTACCACCCTGCACCGCAAAAGGCGGACTTTACTCCTTTCCGGCCTGCGGGCGCATATGGGGAAACAACAGTACATCACGGATGCTGGGGACATCTGCGAATAGCATCACAAGCCGGTCGATGCCGATGCCCTCACCCGCCGTCGGCGGCAAGCCGTATTCCAGCGCAGTAATATAATCCGCATCGAAATGCATTGCCTCGTCGTCGCCGGCGTCTTTCTCAACCACCTGCTCGCTGAAGCGCGCCGCCTGATCTTCCGAGTCATTCAGCTCCGAGAAGCCATTTGCTATCTCGCGTCCGCCGACAAAGAATTCGAAACGGTCGGTGACGAAAGGGTCGGCGTCGCTGCGGCGTGCCAACGGTGATACTTCGGTCGGATAGGCGGTAATAAAGGTCGGCTGCTCCAGCCGCCCTTCCACGGTTTTCTCAAAAATCTCGATTTGTACCTTGCCCAGCCCCCAGGTCTCTTTCAACGGAATTTCCAGTGCGGTTGCCACTGCGCTCGCGGCCTCCATCGTGGCCAGCTGTTCCGGCTTCAGTTCGGGATTGAAATGCAGAATCGACTCCACCACCGACATCCGCGCAAAGGGCTGACTGAAATCGATTTCCAGCCCCTGCGACTGCAGGGTGGTGCTGCCTAAAACCGTCTGCGCCAGCCAGCGCAACATATCTTCGGTCAGGTCCATCAGATCGCGGTAATCCGCATAGGCCTGATAGAACTCCAGCATGGTGAATTCCGGGTTGTGCCGCGTCGACAAGCCTTCGTTGCGGAAGTTGCGGTTGATTTCAAATACCCGCTCCAGGCCACCGACGACCAAACGCTTGAGGTACAGCTCCGGCGCAATACGCAGATACATATCCAGATCCAGCGCGTTGTGGTGGGTGACAAAAGGCCTGGCGGTCGCGCCACCGGGCACCACTTGCATCATCGGCGTTTCCACTTCCATAAAGCGGCGCTCGGTCAGGTACTGACGGATAGCCGCGACCATGCGTGTGCGCAATTCAAAGGTGCGCCGTGTTTCCTCGCTCATAATCAGATCGACGTAACGCTGGCGGTAGCGCTGCTCCTGATCGGTGAGGCCGTGGTACTTCTCCGGCAGTGGCCGCAGCGACTTGGTCAGCAGCACGGCGCTTTCAATTAATACGTACAAATCGCCTTTGCCGGAGCGCTGGACCGGACCGCTGACACCGACAATATCGCCGATATCCCAGCTCTTAATTTCAGCCGCCAACTCCTCAGGCAGTGCTTTCTTATCGACATAGGCCTGAATCCGGCCGCTCATATCCTGCAGCACCAGAAACGGACCGCGGCGCGCCATAATGCGACCGGCCACCTGCGCCGGACGCGCCAACGCCTC
>JBFJYC010000095.1:0-10751 GCA_041622815.1 Spongiibacteraceae bacterium
AATTTTCAAATTCACAATCGATAATCGAATAATAGGAATCAATGATATGGAAGGGGATTTGTGTGCCGCTAAACTGGATATCGCACTCGCGGAATTTCCACGCTGTAACACGCTCGGTTACGGTTGGCAGCGTCGCCTTGATCATTGTCCCATCACCGGTGCAGCGCATTCGATGCACGCGGTTGGCGTTGCATTGCTGTCCACTGCCTGAATCTGGCACGACTTCGAACACTTGCCCCGGGCTGGTGAAGTCGATATCCAGATCATTAAAATAATTGATCTGCGCATTTTTCATTTTAAATGCGGTTTTAAACCGCAATACGCGCATGTCGTGAAACCGCGCGCCGCCGACGATATTCGTAACTGCGGCAGGCGACATATCAATGGCGGGTATCCCGGCCGCGTCGTTACCCTCTAACGCCATATGACTGATCGAGAATCGGTAGTATCCGCGATCCGGCATCGTAAACGCGGCGCAGCCAATCGCATGGATAATGGTGCCAGCGCCCTGGCCTTTAAATTTTGTGTAATTCCGGTTTAGGTAGGTATTAGCGCCGGTGATAATCACCGGTTGAGTGACGCGGAATGTGCCGCCGGTATAATTTAGGCTTTCGCCTTTGCGGCCGGATTCATCCGCTGCAGCCTGCATAGCTGGCTGATCTTCAACAGTGTCATCGCCGACCACGCCGAACATATCGATATCAAGCTCGGTATATACACGCGACCAGCAGCCCGATCCCGCGCCGTCAGTTTCACCGACACCATTGAGAAAGTCCGCGTGCGTAGCGCCAGGGCTACCATCCCATGGCACTGTAGGACTGATAATTGTGCCGCCGTTATGGGCAGTCTTAGCGAGCGCCGGCTTCCACACGTAGGAACCGCCGCCGCGCGGGTTTTCGGCCAGCGCCGCCCATCCTGGGTGATACGCCGTCAACGTGACGCGATGCCCGACCGACAGCCCGACATTGCCGACCAAATAGGTCACATCTGACGCCTGCGCATCGAGCAGTTTTCTGTACTCTGACAAATCAACAACCGCGCCAACGATTTGCACCTTGCACTCAAACCAAGACCCGGCATCCACCTGCCGAGCCGCGCCCAATGTTGTCGACGACAACGCCCGCACGCGCACGCCCTCGCCCGGTGCCAATTCTACTGCGCGATACTTCAACGGAATCGGCGTGACACCGCTATCAGCGGCCGAATGGGAATTTCTCACCAACTCGCTTGCGACATCTAAAGCATCGACAAAATCGAGTATCGTCGTGCGTGATCCGTTGCCCGCGTCGCCGCTAAAGTTGAGCATCACCGACGGATCTATAATCACGTTATCGACGCTGATATTGTCGATGGTTTTGCGGGTGGCATTCCAGGCTAAGCCAGGCGCGGTTTCGATCAGATCGGGGTTGCCAATCGCGTCCTGGTCAAAGTCGATCACCTCGGCGACGCCATCGGCCAGCGATTCGCTGGCGCTCATATCGCGCTGCAGCACCTGGTTTAATTTGGCGAATTTTTGCTTGATCGATTCGCCATCCAGAAACCGGATATTATCGGCGCGCTGCTGCCCCGCTAGAAGCTGGCTCATACGTAGCGCCCCTGGGAAAGTGTCAACGCTTCATCGGTGGCGCCGGTGTTGAATGCCTTCACCGCCGCGGTGCCGGTGACTACTGTACCGAAGCCCGGTTGTAGCAATACGCCGCTGGATGCCGTCGGGCTATCGCCCAGGCGAAAATCATTGAGATTCGTTGACGGATTAAAAACGAGCAATTCTATCCGCGTCGCATCGGCCGCTGCCAGTGTTAGCGCGGTGCCGGCGGTGATCACGGCATCGGCGATATCTTCAAAAATATTCGCGCCCAGGACAGCAACGGCTGCCGCGCCGCCGCCGGCGCCGCCGGTGTTGCCGACGTTGCGGTTATCGGTGACGGTGCCGAAGCCTAGTATCAGCGTGACATTTTGCGTGACATCGCTGGAAACAGTGACCGACGTATATTCGCGGCTTTGGCCCATGCCCTGGGGCCGGGTGGTTTTGGCGCTGTTATTGTCAAACGACAGCATCACCGGCGAGGCGGCATACAGCACGTGGAAAAAATTCCCGCTCACCTGCAGGTTCTTTTCGACGCCGGCGGTCAGCGCCATCACGTAATCTTGCATTCCGCGACTCATAATATTTTACCTTTGCGTAGCGATACGATTGCGATCACCACGCCGGCGGCGGCGACCACTTTTACCAGGGTATTGAACGAGGCTGTCGCTTCGCTTTTGCTGGCTTCGAGCGCGCTATCGAATGCGGATTTTGTGGTTTTTAGCGCACTGTCACCGCTCGCCGACACCGCTGAAATAGCGCGATCGGCAGACGACAGCGCCTTGTCGATCGCGCCCTGGTCCAGCACTTCGATATTGATTCCGCCCAAACCGCCAGGCGTGCCGGTGGTGCCGACATTTTGCGCGGCGTCGGTAATGTTTATGATGTTGCCGGAATTGCTCGAATTGTCGGACGCGACCGTATCGGACTTATTGCCGGTGCGGGAATTGTCCGATGTGGATGACCGGCTTTTGCTGGATGAAAAAAGGCCCATTCACTTTTGCCCCGCCAGAATGACAAACACCAGGGCAGCAATGCCGCCGGCGACTAGCCAGGGATTGATGCCGGTGCCGCCGGTTGCGTTGGCGTTGCCGGTGCCCTGGGAATTAGCGGATGCGCCCGCAAAAATAACATCGGAGCCCTGGACACCGGTTATGGTGTCGCGCTTGCCGGCGGCGTCAGATTCTGCGGTTGTGGTACTCGGTGCGCTGGCTGCAGCCCCTAGCAGTGATACCGGATCAACGGCCATAGCGGATAGCCGCTAGTGCCAGCGCCAAACCGCCCGCAATGAACAGCGGCGTCGTAATGCGCGAATCTTCGTACCAGGCACCGATAACGCTTTGCTGATTACCAGCAAGCGCCGCGTCGGGGTTAACCGGTGTCAGATCGGCGAGCCGTTCGGGTGCGAATTTAAAATCAGCTTCTTTTTGCCGGGAATACTGCTCGGCGCTGATATAAGCGGAACCGGCATCGAGAATCCGATCACCGGCCTTTTCAAAAAATCCAGCCATCTTGATTCCTCCGGGTGACGGAGCAACCGGCGATTAATCGCCGATCACACCGATAGTTTCGGAGTAAACCGTCACCACTGCTGCTGCGGTCATTGTCAAAGTGTGCCGGAAATCCTGCGCACCGGAGAGTATCCACGGCGCGCCGCCATAGCCTTTTTCCGTTGAATCGACAACATGGTAGCCAGATTGCGGCACACGTTCGCCGTCAGCCTGGGCCCGTTCGTTGCGCGCTTTCGAGCGATCGAAGATTGAGAAGTTATCCCGCTCCATTTCGATCCGGCTGATATCGCCCGCGCTGGGTTTGAAAAATACGCGGTTCAGCATTTGGCGAGTCGGCAAGCCGTAGCCCAGATCAAAAATTTCTTTTTCACCGGCGCCGGCGTTGTCGCGCGTTTGACGATCGACGTGCAATACCGCATTCGGATAGCCCGGCACTGCGGCGATCTGATGCGCGTGCATTTCCATCACGGGTGCAGTGGCGGCGGCGTCGATATCAACCTCGATTCGCATCGAGTTGATTACGGTGCCATCCGACAAACGGACGCCGGTATGAATCGCGGTTTCTTCTTCCGCGTCGCGCTCTTTCAAGCCACGGCGGCAGAATGGAATATGCAAAATGCCAGCAGCGGCGGCCATGCCGTCGAACTGATTCATCGCATCGCGATCGGTGCCGCTGTATACGTGAATTTGGCGATTATTTGCATAAACGCGGATTTCGTTGAGCTGTGCGACGGTGACGCCGGAATACTCAATATCTACATCTTTGTATGCGCGCCCGATGGGCAATTTAAAACTGGCGGTACTGCCAGCGGCGACGCCTTCTGGCGACTGGATGCGTACATCCAAAATTTCGCGGGTCATAGTCTGCTCCGTTAATTAATTCGAAATGAATTTAGTGAGCGCGACTAGCGCAGCGGATTCTGTGCTGCGGGAACAAATTTGTTGATCAGGGCGATGGCTGCCAAGGTCATTACAATTGTCGTTACGCGTGCTTTTGAAAGGCCCATATCGGCTTCCCCTGGTGGTTTCAGTTCTGCGCAGTTGCGCGCTTGAAACTGCACTAGGCCGATGCAATTCAGCCAGGGCAAGCGATTTTTTTCGATGCGACCCTATAGGGTGCAAATTAATTATTTTGGATTGAAATGCAGCAGTTTTGCGTCGTGCGGGCCGGCTTCTTTGAAATAGTAATGCAGCTTGCTGGCGGTATTGTGCATCACTTTGAGCGCATCGGGTGACACCGACAGGATACCGCTCACCGCCTTGCGATCCGCGTCGGTATTCAGGACGCCGACCCATTTGTTCGGGCACTGCGAAACCGTTGTTTTATCGCATTCCTGGGGCCGCTGGCTCACCACGTAGCAGCGGGTATTATATTTTCTCGACTTGCGGACGATCTGCCCCCACAGGTCGGCGGCCTTGCCGGGTGTTGTGACGTCGGCGATCTCCTCGACAATGACCGCCTGGGTCACGTCGCCATTGAGCGCCGCCCATACGATCGCACACCAGCCGGCGAAGGTTTCGCCATTGCAGGCGCCGGAGAATGCCAGGCGAAACGGTTTATTGATCTGGATGCCGCGCACCACCGCCGCCCGGTATTCGCGCAACGTGCTGCAGTGAATCGCGCGGTGATCATCTTCGGGGTCCCACAAAAAAACCCGCTTGGCATTTTTGATATCGGCATTTTTCGACAGCCAGCGCGTTTTACCGCTGCCGCTGCCGCCGAGTATCAGAGTGTGATTGCACGCGTGCGCATTATTCGGACTTGTCGCCACCGTCGCCCTCCTCGGCTGGCGGTGCTAACTGATCCTGAATCACACGCGGGCCGACTAGGGCGACCGTCACCAGGACGGCGGTTAATTCGGCGCCGCCTTTGGCCTCGGGGAAATATTTATTAATTACCGCCGCGTAGGCATTACCCGCCTCGGCGGCCTCCTCTGCAGCCAGTGCCCAGTGCCCGCCGCGTTGCCTGGCGAGAATCCCAAACGTAATTACCAACATGCCCGACAGTGCCGGGCCCAGATCGTCGACCGGTTGCGACAGGTCGCCGGCGCTGAGTTGATCGGGCTCCGGTGCGGTCGGTGCTTTACCGCCGGCCGGTGCTGCGGGTGGATCCCCTGGCAATTCAACCTTGCCCAGGTCGGCTAGATTCTGCTTATCGTCTGCCATGATCAGGCTTCCTCATCTTCAAAAATACTGGCGAGCCCTTCCAGCAGGCTGGATTTTTTGGCGGGTGGCGGTGCCGGTGGTGCCGCCGGTGGTTCCGGGTCTGCGACCGCCTCGACAACTGGCGCCGGTGCCACTGGTGGCGCGGGTTCCGGCTTTTCGACGCCGTAGAGATTCGCGTTTTTGCGTATCCACTCCTGCCCGCTTTCGCCGTAGCACTGGAACGTGCCGCAGCCGGTGGACGCAGAGCGGAACACTTCACCGCAGCGGATATACATCAAGCCGCGCATCGAGCTGCCGGCCACCTGAAAAATTCGCGCCTCGCCCTGGCACAACGGGCACTTGGTGTCACCGATAGGTTCTTTGGCTGCCATGCTACCCCCAGGGATTTGTTGTATTAAATTCTGCCGCCGGTATCGGTTTCGGCGGTTCCATGTCCAGGCATTGCCGCACGTAGGCCCGCACTTTTTGGTGGGTTTTCGCGCGCCTGGTCGGTGCGGTCCTGGCGCGCGCGCGCTCCAGAATGCCATCGAGCATTTCGCCCAGGTACATCGGATCGGTCTCGGCGACGTGCAGCACGTCGGCATGGCTGCGGGTATTACAGATCGCCGCCCAGTGATCCGGCGACAGGGTGGCAATGCGGACAATCTCGGGTTTATCGGCAATCTCGGCATCGGCCATATCGGCAATACCGTATTGATCTTTAAGCCCGCGCGACCAAAACAACTGCGCCCGGCCTTTGACCGCCGCCGCGTATTCGCGCAGTAAATCGGCGTCGCGCTGAATCCGTTTCTTGATACTGGCGCGCAGCTCCTGGCGCTCCGGTCCGTCTGGAAGTGATCCCGTTGACTTCCACGCCTGGCGCGCGGCGTGACAGTCTTTGAGAATTTGCCAGGGCGATCGGCTATCGAGCTTGCCGGTTTTGCGATTGGCGAAGGTCAATTCCATGCCCCACTTCGCCACGTAGGCGCCGGCCGCCTCACCGCCGTCGGCCTCGCGGTATTCAACGGTCACGCCGCGCTCTGCGGTCGGCGCGCCGATTTCATGCTTGCGGCAGGCTTTGGCCCACAGCGCGAACAATTCACTTTGCAGCCCGGCGAGTTTTTTCGCGGCCGGCGCCGATTTCAAATACCACACCTCATGCGCGTGCGGGTGCCAGCCATTGGCCCAGCGGTGCGTGATTTCCAGCGCGCGGATTTCGCCGATCTTTTCGATATCGGACATAATTTGCTTGTAGTGCCTGAGCGATTTCATCCAGGACAAGGCTTTACAAAATCCGCGGATATTCGCGCCCAGGTCGTCGCCGGCGTGATGGCTGAATGTCCAGGTCACCAGCAGGCAGACGCCGCCGGCGTCGCGGTTCTGGCGCATCGCCTCGACCACTTCGGCGCGGCGCTCGCCGCTGATCCGGTGCGAGCACACCGGGCAGGCCCACACGTCGCCGCAACTGCCGACGCCGTGAAAGTGTGCCCGGCCGGCCGCGTTGACCGATATCCCTGGCGACGTGCCCGCTTGCTGGGCGCTGTAATTTTTGACGCGCTGGCAAACCGACACGCGGTGCTCCCGACCGAGTACCGCGCTCATGGTGTTCAAAAGCGCGTAACGTGTTGATCTGGCCGCTTTTTCCGTCGCTTGAGGACTCAAAGCGGCCGCAGATTTCGTATTCTTTCCAAGGGCGGCATTTGCCGCCATATCGGCGGTCATGCCACCTGCGCCAGTTCAGGCTTCACGGTGCGCACTTCGACCATCACGGCGTGCGCCCAGGTAATAACGCCTGGGAGCTTGTCGCAGAGCTGGGCGCGGGCCGCTGGCTGACACTGCAGCCAGGTCGGACCGGTGAAGTAATCCGCGCGGGCCGGCAGTTCTGCAGCCCTGGCAAGATGGCAGCGCAGAAAATCGGGGAAGGTTTCCCACTTCTGGCGGAGATAAAACTCAATATTCGCAGCAGCGGCGGGCATCTGATCCACGCAGTTACCGAAAGCCGCCATGATGATCGACGCCTCCCGGACTGTGACCATCAGCCGCCGATCGTCAGGACTCACCCAGCACCGCGCGGAGTTCGATCACGATGCGGGTGCGCAGCAGTGCCGCCTGCCCTGGCTCTTTGTTCCGAACGTGGTTGTCGTGATCCCATACCAGCTTCGTTAATTTGTAGCGCGCCTCGAAGGGCAGCAGCAGCGGATTGTCGTTATCGAGCAGCGCAGGGGCCGCCTGATCGTTGACCGTTTTTGTTAATTCTTTTTGCATAATCTCCACTCCGTTCAGCATTGGTTAAATGTTGATCAGCTAGTCTCCAAAAAGTGGCGCCGCCCAGCGCCCGGCAAAGAGTTCGGGCGGCGCCGGCCGAGTGGAGACCCAGCGGGGTGGAAACTAGTCGCCATCGGATAGACGCGTCAAGCCACTGAAAGCGCATGGAAAAGTGCTAATATTTTTTTGAAAAATTTGATTCTGGAGCGCCCGGCTATGCTCACCACAATGAAATTGGTTCGCCTTGTTCAGCAGCAATACGAAGCTGAAAAGGGCACCCCTTGCACCGAATATCGTGCCGCGAAAGAAATCGAAGTTTCGCGCGGTGTTCTATCCAATTGGAAAATGCGCGGATCGGTCATGTGCGCTAAAACCGCTTTATTTGTAGCTTCATATTGCAAACTTGATCCGGACTATGTGCTGATCTGCTTGCAAGCGGAGCGGACAAAAGGCACCGCCGAGGGCGAACGCTGGCATCGCCTGGCGAAGCACTTCGACAAGATCGAAACGGTGTTAGCGGTGCTCGATTCCGTTGAGAAGAAAAAAGCGGCGTAGAAATATATTTGCAGACGTCATAGTGAGTCGAACGCTCACCAACAGAATACTATAACTACTTGATTTTTATGAGGATATCCGAATGAAAACCGAGCACGATAATATACATTATGCGCAATTAGCCCCCCAAAACCGGCACTTTTCGATTTGTCAACATTGCCAATCGATTACAAATCTGCATAACCCCCGTTTAGCCCTCTTTTTATTCCTTTTTGTGTCGAAATTAGATCTGTCTTATTACAAATAATTATATAAAAAGGGCCCACCTGATGCCGTATCACGACTTTTTAGCCCACCACAGCGCCGCGCAAGTCGCTGAATTATTAGACGTTCACCCCCAAACCGCGCGCCGATGGCAGCGCGATCCGGCCACCGTCGGGCCGCCCTGGCGGCAATTAATGGGGTTATATGAGAACGGGCACATCGTCCCGGCGCCGGTGCGGCGCTTCCTACGCTTTGACATCGCCGATAAATTGATTATCGAACACTGTCACCATCTGACGATTAATGAGCTGAGGACGTTCCTGTGGAGTGCTGAGCAGTATTTTATCGAGCGCGGCTGGACACCGGCGGCCGATGACAAACGCCTGCCCCGCCTCGCTAGCGTGCCGGCGTATCGTCGCGGCGATCCGTCGCCCGCTTCAGTTCATCCACTGGTTCAACATGGGTCCGGCGATCCAGAACGGACCCCGGTTGACGCGCCCCGGCGATCAGCCAATCTAAAACGCGATTAACGTCCCGGCGCAGCCCCTTAACCTGCCAGGTCAGCCCGGTGACAATCAGCACCAGGCCCGCCACAGTGAGCGCCAGCGCCTCCGGAGAGCCCGCCAATGCCTGGCCTATAGGCGCCGCGATATCTGGCACTACTCACAGCCGTCGATGCGCTCGCAGGCGATGTCACTGGCGATCGGCGCCACGCTCGGCGCGTACTGGCCGAGACCGAAGCCGGTCATCAGCGCGGTGATCACCGCGAATAGGAAAGATTTTGATTTCCAAGGCTTGTTACTCATCGGAACCGCTCCTTGCTGGATTTTAAGTAATCGACCACCAGCGCGGCGATCACGCTGGAAATCACCAGCGTTGCCACCTGGGCCATATTAATTTTCACGATTGAGCACCTTGTAAGCGTAGTCGCGGGTGGTGTCATCGGCGAACGGGTTAAACAGCGTCAGCGCCGAGAAAACGAAATCTTCGGCCGCGATCCGGTTCGACTCGCCGACAGTATTCGTGACCACATTGCGCACCACGTTTTCAGGGTTCGCCGGGTTGAATGCCTGGGCCGCGCTTTTGGCTTTGCCACGCACATACAGCACGCCCAGCACCCCCGCCACCGCCAGGCCCGCCGCCTGCTTATTCGTCACGATCGCCATCAGCCGGCCAGCGCCACGCCTTCGAGAATCTGCGCGGGTGAATACGGTTGCTCTCCGTTTTCGTGCAGGATAATCGCGGCGATCAGATCGGGGTCACGGTTTTCATCCAAGTGCGCCGTCGGCGGCACGCCCAGCAGATCGGCGACGTGTTGCACGTAGCTGCTGGTATCGTTTTCGGTATCGGGTGCCCAGCGCGAGATGATGCCGTGAATCGTGGTCAGCCCATAGGCGCGCCGGTAGGTGTTCAATATTTTCTTAATGGCGCGAATGCCCCATTTGGGTTCGCTGAAAATCAGGTATTCGCCGTCATCGCCAACGGCGCCCTGCCAGGCATCGCGCCCCTTTCGGATGTTGCCCGGATTGTGATTGCGGATACCGCGCGGTGCAAAGCCCTGGACCATGTTCGATACCCCTTCCAATGCTGAATCGATTGATTTGATACCGGTCACTTTGGGCGCGCGCGCCTGGACCGGCAAAACAGAATCTTTGGCGCGGTTGATCGGTGGCGGTGCCGCCGGCGTTGCAACGCGTCGCTGCGCCGCCCAGACCGCGACGCCGGCGCCGGTCACGACCAACAACAGCAGCACATTATTCACCGCAGAATATGCCAGTCGACCGTCGCCGACGTGCTGGAGGCGGCGACGATCACGAAGCCGGTGGCAGTTTTTGACGTGACCCAAAAGGTATTGTTTTCGCTGCCGGAAATCGCAACGCGATAATCCGCATCGGGTTCGGCGCGCGCGCCAAACAATACAGTCACCGAAGTCGCTGCGGGAAAGGTCGCAGTACCGGCCAGATTCTTACCCAGCACGCCGGTTGACGATATCGCGCCGACGACCGCGCCAACGGCATCATTGGCGCCGGCACGGTTGACGAGATGCACCTGGCCGAGTTTCGCCTTCCCGGATTCATAATGCGTAAAACGCCCGCCCGTATTATTCACGGTGCCCGCGTGATAGCCAATTTTGAAATCGTTGCCCGCTTCCAGATCAAAGAAATTGCCGCTGCCGGTGATGTTGTTTTCAAACTGGCACGATGTCGGCGTTTGGGCTGCGCCCGCGGCTTTGCTGCTGCGAATCGCGACCGCAGCGCCGAGCAAAATATTGCCTTTTACTTCGGTGTTTTGCGGAGTCAAATTCGCGCCGGTTGCCTCCAGATGGATCAAATGCGTAGCGGCTGAATTTTCAAATTCACAATCGATAATCGAATAATAGGAATCAATGATATGGAAGGGGATTTGTGTGCCGCTAAACTGGATATCGCACTCGCGGAATTTCCACGCTGTAACACGCTCGGTTACGGTTGGCAGCGTCGCCTTGA
>JBFJYC010000096.1:0-10727 GCA_041622815.1 Spongiibacteraceae bacterium
AGAAAGTCGTCCTTGCCTATTCCGGTGGTCTGGATACCTCCGTCATCGTTCGCTGGCTGCAGCAGGAGTATGCCTGCGAGGTGGTGACCTTCACCGCCGACATCGGCCAGGGCGAGGAAGTCGCCCCGGCGCGGGCCAAGGCCGAGGCGCTGGGTGTCAAAGAAATCTATATCGAAGACCTGCGCGAGGAGTTTGTGCGCGATTACGTCTTCCCCATGTTCCGGGCCAACGCCATCTATGAGGGCGAATATCTGCTCGGCACCTCCATCGCGCGGCCGCTGATCGCCAAGCGATTGGTAGAGATAGCCGCGGCAACCGGCGCCGATGCGATTTCCCACGGCGCCACCGGCAAGGGCAACGATCAGGTGCGCTTCGAACTGGGTGCCTACGCACTGATGCCGGGCGTGAAAGTTATCGCACCGTGGCGCGAATGGGATCTGAACTCCCGTGAAAAGCTGATGACCTACTGTGCCGATCACAATATCCCGGTGGATTTTGCCGGCAAGAAGAAAAAGTCACCCTACTCAATGGATGCCAACCTGCTGCATATCTCTTACGAGGGCGGTGTGCTGGAAGATCCGTGGGCCGAAGCCGAAGAAGATATGTGGCGCTGGAGCGTGTCGCCGGAAGCGGCGCCCGATAAGGCGACGTATATGGAGCTGACCTACAAGGCCGGCGATATTGTCGCGATCGACGGCGAAGAGATGAGCCCCGCCACAGTATTGGAAACCCTTAATAAAGTCGGCGGCGCCAACGGTATCGGCCGTCTCGATATTGTCGAGAACCGCTATGTTGGCATGAAGTCACGCGGCTGCTACGAAACCCCGGGTGGCACCATCATGATGCGCGCCCACCGCGCCATCGAATCCATCACCCTCGACCGTGAGGCCGCACACCTCAAAGACGAGTTAATGCCGCGCTACGCGACCATCATCTACAACGGTTACTGGTGGAGCCCCGAGCGGGAACTACTGCAGAGCATGATCGACGCGTCGCAGGTCAGCGTGAACGGCACCGTGCGTCTGAAGCTCTATAAGGGCAATGTGGATGTGGTCGGACGTAAGTCTGATCAGTCGCTGTTCGATGAGTCCATCGCGACCTTTGAAGAAGACAACGGCGCCTACGACCAGAAAGATGCAGCCGGCTTTATCAAGCTGAATGCATTGCGCTTGCGGATTGCTGCGGGTAAGAAAACGCAGTTTACCGGGTTGGACTGAGTCTCCGAGGATAGCTGGCGGGCAGGCTTTTGCGGAATATAAAGGCGCCGGCCGAGCGAGTGAGAAGACCGCTTAACAGGGCTTCGCAGCGAACGAGGGTAGCCCGGAGGGCCCGGTGACATGGAGCAAAAGCCTGCCCGTCAGCTATCCTGCACCGGGTGCCTGCGGGCCGCTTGCGGCAAACGGGCATTGTTCTTCCGTTCCGGTGGGCCATCCATGGCCCGGTCCCGCGTCCGTCCGTGGCGCTAGTCACTGCAGAACAACACCTGTTCACCACAAGCTGGTTGGCGGCCTAAGGATCGAACCGGTAGCCGGCGCCGTGAACGGTCTGAATAATTTCCGGGTTCCCGGCATCGCGCTCGATCAGTTTTCGCAATTTGGAAATATGCTGGTCCAGGGTGCGGGAGGAGGGCAGGTAGTCTCTGCCCCAGGCGGTGTTAAATAATTCATCGCGGCTGACAACTTCGCCGGCCCGCGCCTGCAGTGTCTGTAGAATTTTAATATCCCGCAGGCTCAACTCGATGGTGCTGTCACCACGCCGCGCGCGCAGTTCATTCGGGGAAATACTCAGGTCGCGCATGCTGAAGCTGTTGTCGGTGGCGGTTGCCGCGGGGCGCGCTTGCAGTGTCCGCCGCGTCACCGCACGAATCCGCGCGATCACTTCCCGCAGCCCGAAGGGCTTCATAATAAAGTCGTCGGCGCCGAGTTCCAGACCGAGTACGCGGTCGATCTCTTCACTTTTGGCGCTGATAAAAATGACCGGCACCTGTTCGTCGGTTTTACGGATGCTGCGGCATACCGAGTAACCGTCCATGCCGGGCATCATAATATCGAGCAGCACCAGATCCGGCTGCCACTCGTGGAATAAACTCAGTGCACTGTCGCCGTCGGCACATCCGCGCGGCTCGTAACCCTCGCTTGCCAGCAGGGTTTCAAGTCCGGCGCGGATGTTGGCGTCGTCTTCGGCGATTAATACCTTCACTGTTTGATATTAGTATCTCTTGATAAATTTTTGATTAGGCACTGAGGCCCGCGAGCTGCAACATAGCAAAATAAGTGGTAATACGTATGCATCAAGACGCGCCACGTAGTGAAAGTTCAAAGCGCGCGCCGCTCGCGGATGGTAGCAACCGTAAATCTCCGGAGTGCAGTCGCGCTAATTGGCGGGCGATACTCAGCCCTATGCCGGTGCCGGATACGCCCTCATCAATGCGGTCGGTGACGCGATAGAAGTCATCGAATACATGGCCCGCCGCAGCCTTGGGAATCCCGGGGCCGGCATCTTCGACCACAATAGTCAGCGTGTCGCCGTCGATGCGACTGCTGATCACCGCAGATTTTCCGTTCGCGGCGTATTTCTCAATATTGCTAAGCAGGTTCACCAGAATCTGTTCCGTTGCATCGGGATCGATGCGCAGTTCCCTGCTCGCCTGCAGATCGGTGCTCACGATAATGCCCTGACGCTCGAAGGCGGGCCTGAAACTATCGAGTACGCCGCGGATAATGTCATCGGGTACCGCCGGCCGCGGTTGTAACTGCAATTGCTCGCGCTGGTCCCGCGCGTAGTTGAGCACGTTATTGATCAGCCGGGTCAGGCGCAGGCTTTCTTCGTTAATAATTTTAAGAAATTTGCGCACCGGGTGATCTGATTCTAGTTCGGCTTCGAGTTGATCGGCACTCAGTTCCGCATAAAGGCGCACATTGGTCAGCGGTGTTTTCAGTTCGTGGGATACCTGATTCACAAAGTTAACGCGCTGTTCTGACAGGCGTCGTTCGCGTTGGTGCTCACGTAGCAGAAACGCACTGATGCCGCCGAGCGCGAGTAGCAACATCAGCAGGAAGCCGCTGAGTAACAGGTTTTGTGCCAGTGCGGTTTGCGCCTGCGCGCCGCTATACCAATCCAGTCGCCAGCTCGCCAGCGGCGCCGCCAATGAATAACTCAGCGTCGGACTGCGGCCTTCCGGGATTGTGTAGCCACCCCATTCGTAGAGCACGTCGCCGCGGCTGTCGTACAGACGAACCAGCCGGTCATCGGCGTCGCCGGCGTCGGGCAGCGCGGCAATCAGGTCTGCTTTCAGACGTTCGGCATTAAGTTCCAGACCGACGACACCGTTGTCGACACGTTGCCACAGCAGATGCCGCATGCTGTTACCCCAGAACCAGGTGTACCAGCCGTAGGCCGGTGATGGCGCGGGTGTGGCGGCGGGTGCTGCCGCATCCTCAAAAGATGCGCCGCGCGTATCGTAACTGCGGCTGCGTTGCGCCGGCGCTAACACAGGTGACTCCTTGCTGGTGTTGGCAATACGCAGCAGTTCACCCCCCAGCCACAGCGGTTCGCTGCGTTTCAGAAAGTCAGTCACATCATTGCGGTAGTTTGCTGCCGGTGGCGGGTAGCGGCGCTGGCCGTCGGTGTCGAGCCACAGCAGCTGCGACAGTTCCGGCCGGCTGCGTGCAAAGTCCTGCAGTGCCGCTTCGCTTATCGGCGCCGGCAGTGCCGCCAGCAAACGCTGCGCAGTGTCGTCCAAGGTTTGGTTTAAGCCGGTTTCGATCGCCGCCAGCCGGAAGCTGATTAATTCATCGAGTTGCTGCTGGTTGCGGGCCTGCATACCCAGCAGCATCTGATAACCGAAAATCCCGGCAAGCAATACCGGGATCAGGGTCAGGGCGAGCAGCGCCAGTTTAAATTTATGATGCATTGTGAAGTGCTGCTCTTTCCTGTGGCGCTGCGCAGTTTACTGCTTGCGCTGTTGATTGTCGGTGCGGTACTGCTCGGCCTTCAGGGCTTTGCGGCTGCGCTGCCATTCACGGGCGTCGTCCACCTCGTCGGCTTTCTCTTCGTATTCCGCTGCCGCCGGTGCGTAAGCTTCAGAGGGCAACGCATAGTCGGCGCCTTTTTTCCGCAGGTAGCCGGAGGCGGATTCCAGCTTGGCTTTGGCACCGGCGATATCACCTGCGTCGCGCAGTTCCACCGCTTCCTTGCTGATGATGTTGGCTTCCTGGCGCAGCGCTTCGCCGAGGGTGTCTTTATCGTAGCTCTTTTTCACTTCGGCTTCCGACGCGCTGTAGCTCACCCACAGGTCGCCGTTGTCAGACATACTGCGGGCGGCACCGATGTCGTGATACGCCACCTCAATGTCGGCGAGCTTGCGCCGGGCACCGGCTGTTTCGGCGGGCACTTCCACTTCCAGCAGCACGTATTTTTCCTGCTCGCTATAGACCTGACCGAGACGGCTGCGGACGCGGTTACCACTGATTTCAGCGTCGCGGCCGAGCACCCGCAACGGGCGGATGCCATCGGCACATTGAATAATGATGTCGATATCCCGCGCCACGACTGAGGTGATGTCGTTGAACTCATTGGCAAACACACTGGCCAGATCATTCGCGTTCTCGGCAAACACATGGTTGCCGTCACCGCGCTGGGCGAGTTCCACCATCAGATCTTCGTTGTACTGTAAGCCGAGACCGATGGTGGTGACGCTGATGCCTTCGCGGGCGAGGCTGGCGCCGAGTGAACCCAGCTCATAGGGGCTGCTCGGGCCGACATTGGCGAGTCCGTCAGACAGCAGAATGACGCGGTTGACCGCCTGCCGGTCGATAAACTTACGCAGTTCCTTGGCGCCCTTGGCGACGCCGGCAAACAGCGCGGTGTTGCCGCCGGGGTGGATGCGCTCAATCGCGGCGCGCAGTGCCGACTTATCGCTGGCGCGGGTGGCGGGTACATCAACACGCACGGTGTTGTCGTAGCTGATGACTGAAATAATGTCATCGGCCTGCAGATAGTTTAGCGCCAGCTGTGCCGCGCGCTTGGCTTCGCGCAGTTTATCGCCCTGCATGGAACCGGAGCGGTCCAGCACGATGGCGACGTTGACCGGTGCGCGGCTATGGCGGCGTTCACGGATTTTGTCGCCGACCAGCGAGACTTTGATAAAGGCATTGCGGGTTTCACCGGCGGGCATCACCGGGGTGCCGGTGCTGATATCCAGCGCCAGTGTTTTCGCCTGCACGGAACCGGCAGATATTACAGCGGCCACACAGAGCGCGCCGGCCAGTTGTAGCGGTTTGATGAAGTGGGAAGTTAGCGTGGTCATCGTCGTTCTCCTGTTGTGCGGCGGTGGCGCCGTTACGATGAGCACAGATTGCGCGGAATCAGGCCGGCAATGGTCTGAACCCTGTATCCGCTTTGTAAAAGATTTGTAAATTTTCAACCGGCCTGAGTGAATTCCTTGCGACGATGGTAACTCGGCACAGCAAAAATCGCATATTCCGGCTTGCCGCCGTCGGGTGCCCCGCCTAATCTGGGGCGCATGAACCGACACTACGACACCGTCGCCGGCCTGATCGGCTGGCTGCGCGAACATCGCGCGGCACAGCCCTCGCTGGAGCAACTGGCGGCGGTCGCGCATATGAGTCCGCAGCATTTGCAGCGGGTCTTTACCGAATGGGCCGGCATCAGTCCGAAGCGTTTCCTACAGGTTTTAAACCGGGATTTTTTGCTGGAGAAGCTGGGCAGCGCGGATTCATTAGAGGCACTGGCGCAGACGGCGGGATTGTCCTCCGGTTCGCGGCTGCATGATTTGTTCGTCACGCTGGAGGCGATGTCGCCGGGGGAGTTCCGCGCCGCCGGTGCAGGTCTGATCTTACGTTATGGCCTGCACGACACCCCTTTCGGCCGCTGCATGCTGACGCTGTCGGATCGCGGCGTCTGTGATCTGGTGTTTATCGATGCGCTTGCTGACGCCACAGACAATAGCGCGCCGCCGGAGTCTGAGTTGCAACGCATCGGTAAAAAATGGCCCGGCGCAGTATTACAGCGCGATGATGCAGCGTCGGCGCAGATCGCTGACAGCTTGTGGGCCGCGGGCGAACAACATCCGCTGCGTCTTGCGGTCACCGGCAGCAACTTTCAGATCAAAGTCTGGGAGGCGCTGCTGCGGATCCCGCAGGGGCAGGTGGTAAGCTACCGGCAGCTCGCCGAAGCGATCGGTCAGCCGACTGCGGCCAGAGCGGTCGGCAATGCGGTGGGTGCGAATCCGGTGGGCTGGCTGATTCCCTGCCATCGCGTAATTACCGGCAGCGGCGCCACCGGCAATTATCGTTGGGGACCGGCACGCAAAGCCGCGATGCTGGCCTGGGAGTCGGCCCTTAGCCCATCCGACAGGGTGACAGCGCAATGACAGATGCAATGCCCGGCGCCGCCGCAGTCATCGACGCCTTCGTACAACGCGAAAAATTACCCGGCGAATACGGGCGCTACGCCCGTGAATGTTTTGTGCCGCTGGCGGAACGTGTCGCTGCGTCCTATGCCGGTAAGACCCTATGCGTGGGTATTCACGGGGCGCAGGGTACCGGTAAATCGACACTCGCCGGCCTGCTCGCCGCACTACTCAAGCAGTGCTGCGGCCGCTCGGTGGCGGAGTTGTCGCTGGATGATTTGTATCTGACCCGCGCCGCGCGCATGCAGCTGGCCGCGGACGTCCACCCGCTGCTGGCAACCCGCGGTGTGCCGGGCACTCACGATGTCGGACTGGGGCGCGAGGTGCTGCATCAGCTGGCGGCGGGAAAGCGTGGCGTGCGGGTGCCGCGCTTTGCCAAGTCGGTCGATGACCGCGTCGCGCCGGCGGACTGGCCGGTGGTTAAAGCACCGGTGGATATCGTGATGTTTGAAGGCTGGTGTGTGTCGACCCCGCCGCAGCGCGAGGCTGAATTAACCGAGCCGGTGAATGAGTTGGAGCGCAGCGAGGATGCCGGCGGCGACTGGCGCCGTTATGTGAATACGCAACTCGCGGGGCCGTATCAGGAATTGTTTGCGGCGATCGATCTGCTGGTGATGTTACAGGCACCGGATTTTGACTGTGTATACAACTGGCGCCGCCGGCAGGAGCAGGCCTTGGTGGCCCGTACCGGTGTTGAATCACCCCTGTTGCAGGGCGATGGGCTTGCGCGCTTTATCGCCCACTACGAGCGCCTGACGCGGCACAACCTGCAAACGCTACCGGCGCTCGCGGATTGTGTCATTGCGCTGGACCCGCAGCAGGCGCCGGTTTCTGTGCTGTACCAGCGCCGTTTGGCGGACTAGCTCAGCGCCGCTTTCTTAAAACCTGAACTTCAGCGACAGGTCCAGTTGCCGCGGCGCAATGGCGCGGGCAAAGTGCGCGCCGGACAGGGTCGGAATATCGCCGCTGCCATCGAGTGCAAATTCATCGCTGACGTTGCGCAGCAGAGCCTGCAGCGACCAGCGTTCCATATCGTCCGCGAAACGCAGGCGCGCGTTGTAGGTGGTGTAGGTATCGGAGCGGTCAATCGGGTCCTGATCCGCATTCAGGCGTTGATCGGTTTGATAGAGCACATCAAAACCGACCAGCAGGTTGGCCGGAAACTGCCACAGGTCGTGAAAGTAGTTAAGGCTGAAGCTGCCCTTCCACATCGGTGCGGTGCTCAGCGGCTTGCCGGTCAGATCACAGGGCGGATCGGTGCCGACCGGGCAGGGGCCGTTGGTGTAATCGGTAAAGGTGGCATCGAGATAGGCCATCGACATGCCGCCGGAGAAGCCCCAGGGCGTGACGAAGGCGGCGTCGAGTTCCGCGCCTTTTGAAATAGCGCCGGCGGCGTTGGAGATGCGGCTGACATTGCCTTCAAAAATGGTCAGCTGCAGGTCTTCAAACTCGGTATAAAAGGTCGCCAGATTCAGTGTCGCCGCGCCTTGCAGCAGGCGGGTTTTGGCACCGATTTCATAGGTCAGCGAGTTTTCCGGTTCCACTTCAGCGATCTCCGCGCGCACCGCCGAGCCGCTATAACCGCCGCCCTTGAAGCCTTCCGCCGCACTGACATACAAAGTGATGTCGTCATTCGGGGTCCAGTTCAGCGCGATTTTCGGGCTGACATCGCGGTCGGTGCGTTCGGTGAGCAGATGGTATTCCTCAGCGGTGACCAGTTGCGTAAACACCGGGCCGTCGGCATCGGTGCCGCCACTGAAGAGTTGCTGGCGTTGATCGACGGTTTTCTTTTCACGGGAAAAACGGATGCCCGCGGTCAGCGCCAGGTCCTCGGTAAAATGCCAGCTGCCCTGGGTATAGAAGGCGGCGCTGGAGCCTTCCTGATAGCCGTCGATCAGCAGGCGCTCACCCGGTCCGCCGGAGCCGCTGGCGAGTCCGCCGATAAAGGGCGCGATCTCACCGCCCAGCGGTCCGCCGCTGCTGGCGGCCAGTCCTGCGGCAAGCGCTGCGGGATCCGGTGCGGCGTCAATAATGACCTGAATGGTGGTTTCGCTTTCCGCCAGATAGATACCGGCGACGTAGTCGAGTTTGCCGTCGAACAGGCCCAGTGGCGAGACGATGCGCAGCTCGCTGCTGATCTGTTCGTAGTCTTCGCCATTGCGGAAGAACAATAGCGGTATCGGCGAGAAATCCAGATCGCTGTCGGAGACTTCCTCGATCGCGCTGAAAGCATTGATCCAGGCGATTTCATGTTCCCACAGCATGGTGTTGAAGCGCAGGTCGTACTTGCTGCCTTCCTGTGTGGTGGTGGTCGCAAAGTTCTGCGAGCTCTGCTGGTTGGTGGGATCGAGTTCAACCCGCGGGTCGTAATACTGCATCAACTCAAACTGTTCGTCGGTGGCGGCCTGTACCTGAAAACTGCCGAGCCGGAACACCTGATCGGTGGTCGCCGCCGCCAGCGTCATGCTGGAAATATCCGAGATATCCCAGCGCAGTTGGGCGCGGCCGGCCTTGGCATCGATACCGCCTTCCTGCCGGTCCAGTGTGGTGTTGTAAACCGGGCCGTCGCGCATATTGCGCATGCCGGCAACACGCACCGCAATATTGTCGCTGACCGGCAGGTTGCCGGTGACGGTGTATTTCTCGAAGTCTTCATCACCGTTTTGCACTTCGCCGGTAAATTCCGCTTCCTGCGACGGCTGTTGTGAGCGGATGCTGATGGCGCCGGAGATGGTGTTCTTGCCGAACAGCGTGCCCTGCGGGCCGCGCAGAATTTCTACCGATGCCACGTCCAGAAAGGCGGCGTCGATAAAGGCCAGCCGCCCGACATAGACACCGTCCAGAAACAAGCCTGCGGAATGCTCAAAACCTTTGTCGAAGGGCGAGCCGAGGCCGCGCACCCGCAAACTGGTGAACGGCGGATGGGCGAAGACGCTGAGGTTGGGGGTGAAGGTGGCGACATCCTGCATATCCTCGATACCGGAATCCGCCATGCTCTCCGCACTCAGCGCCACCACCGAGATCGGCACGTCCTGCAGGCTTTCTTCCCGCTTCTGGGCGGTCACCATGACTTCCTCAAGCACCGGCGCGCGACCCTGCGCCAGCGCGGTGGCCGGAATGAGGGATGCCAGCATCGCAGCAATGAGGGGGAGGGTTAAAAATTGACGCATAGTGTGGTCCGTTGAAAGCCGTGATAGGGGAGGCGGTGAAAGGCCGGAAGGAGATACGTTGCCGTCAGGGCTTCGGATCACCGCCGGCCCGGTTTATTGATCGGTCCCGATCACCAGCGACACACTGGTGGTGGCGGAACCACCGACATTGTAGGTGGCGGCGGTTTTCGCGCCTTCGACCTGCATGTCACCGGCACTGCCGGTGGTTTGTTTCCAGCAGTCGAGCGCCATGCGCACACCGGTGGCGCCGACCGGGTGGCCGAGGCCCATCAGGCCGCCGGAGGCATTCACCGGCAAAGCGCCGCCGATGGCGATGCTGCCGTCCTCGATTGCTTTCCAGGCTTCGCCGGGGGCGGTAATGCCGAAGTGCTCGATAATCATATATTCGGTAATCGTAAAGCAGTCGTGCACTTCGATGGCATCGAGCTGCTGCGGGCCGCTGATACCGGCGCTCCGGTAGGCAGCGGTAATCGCCTTGCGGACCCAGGGAAAGACATAGTCCTGATCGCGGCTGTCAGCGAGCTTGGTTTCCAATAGCATCGGCGCGGTGGTGTGGCCCCAGCCTTTGATACGGGGGATCGCCGCTAATGACAGGCCGCGTGTTTTCGCATATTCAGCGGCGAATTTTTTTGAGGCCAGAATGATCGTCGCCGCACCGTCGCTGATCTGACTGCAGTCATGGCGCCGCATCCAGCCTTCCACCACCGGGTTGGTGTCGTCGCTCTGGCTGAAGTTGGCATCGCTGAGCTGCCAGCTGCGGGTCTGTGCATTGGCGTTGTGTTTGGCGTTGGCAAAGTTATTTTTGGCGATGGCGGCGAGGTGTTCGTAGTTGAGGCCGTAGCGGCGCTCATATTCTTCCGCCAGATCGGAGAACATCGCCGGCCAGACAAATTCCGCATCCCGGGCTTCGCGGCCGACCCAGGCGGCGGCGCCGAGATTGTCTGCGGCTTGCTTGCCGCCGACGTTGCGCATTAATTCGATGCCGGTGACGATGGCGGTGTCGTAGTTGCCGGCTTTGAGATCCGCCATCGCCGCAAGTATGGCGAGTGAGCCCGACGCGCAGGCACCCTCGTGGCGCGATGCCGGCATCCCGGCAAGGCCCGGGTCGGCGTGGCCGAACCAGC
>JBFJYC010000097.1:0-10679 GCA_041622815.1 Spongiibacteraceae bacterium
CTGCTCCTGCAGGGCCACGGTCGCGGTGCTGATGACCAGCGACTTGCCCGCGGCCTGCGCCATCGGCACCGCCGCCAGGGTATAGGCCAGCGTCTTGCCGGTACCGGTGCCCGCCTCCACCACACAGATATTGGTATCGCTGCTGCCGTCTTCCAGATCCGCCAACATCCGTGCGATGTGGCCGATCATCTGCTTCTGACCGCGCCGCGGTTTCATCCCACGGGCATCGAGAAACTCCGAATACGCTGTTTGAATTTGCCGCTGCAGTGCTTCAGATACCGGCATCGGACCTGCTATTGAGCCATGACCTGACCGGGTTCGCGTATATATTCAGCACCATCTCGCGCAGCGCCGGGTCGAGCCCGCTGAAGCGCTTTTCAAACTTCGCCGCTTTCGCAGCGTCGTGTGTAAAGTCGCGGGACGGATATCCCACCGGCAACGATTGCCCGGTATCGCCGCTCAATTCGCGGTAGGCCAGCACATTGGACGGATGCAGCACATAGCTGGCCGCAATCTGGTGATCCACCGCCGCGGCAATGTCAGCGACAGTGTCAAAATTCCCGGTCAGCGGCGCACCAAAGCTGATATGAACATGCCCCTTTTCGCCGTTGATGCCGGTGCCGATGCTTGCCAGATCTTCGTGTGCCGCTTTTTCGTAAACCTCGCCCTGCGCTCTGGCCAACAATTCCCGCGCCTTTAACAGGTCACAGGGGTCCCACTCGTAGGAAATCGACACCGGCACAATATTCAGACTGCGAATATGCTCCGCCAGACTAACGGTATTTTTGTCGCGACTCATCGCCAGCATCTTGAGAATGGCCGGTTCGGTGCGGTCGACACCGTCCTTGGCGCGCCCTTCGCGGTGCGCCAGCCACACCGGCACCCGGTCGACGGTCAGCGAATGATGAATGTATTCAGACAGCGTTTTGAATGCCGCCAACATCTGCCGCGGCCCCCGTGCCGAACGCGGCACGATAAAACTTTTGTTGAGGCGCATCAGGTCCGACGCGAACGGCTTGGTGAGCAGATTGTCGCCGATGGCGATACGCAGTGTGTCGTGCCCGGCGTGGTATATCGCATAATTGACAAAGGCCGGATCCAGCGCAATATCGCGGTGGTTACTAAAAAACAAATAGGGCTGCCCGGGTGTCAGCCGGTCGAGCCCGGAGGTGGTGAGTCCGTCCATTCTGGACTCGATCATCGTTTCGATGTAGCCCTTCATCACTTCCTGCAGGCTGCGGACATCATGCACATGGTGCAGCTGTTCGTGCAGGCGGCGCGCGACAATGCGGCGCATAAAGGACGGCAGCAGGCGACTCAGGCGCGGCGAATGCAGCCGCGCCATCATGCTCTGGAACTCAGAATTATCCAGCAGCTCGGCAATCACGGCGGCCACTTCACCGTCGCTGTAGGGCCTGATATGCGCAAACTTGTCCATAACATTCCAGAGGGCGCGGCTGCCGCCGCAAAACGGGCCGGCTGACCTTCGCCGGCGCACGGATTCTAGCGACTTTGGCGGGTCAGGTATATGCGGCTGCGGCAGCGATTATGACCGTTGCCGCCATATGGAGTACCCGCAACGGTTGCTAGTATGCCCGCCACATAGTATTCCCGGCCCACCACAATAATCTTCGGAGCACTTCCATGAGCAAGGTCCTGATCACCGGCGCCACCGGCTTTATCGGCAATCACGTCACCCGCCTGTGTCTTGAAAAAGGCGACGACGTCCGGGTGATGGTCATGCCCGGCGAAGACCGCTCGCCGCTGGACGGCATGGATGTCGAATTTGTCGAAGGCAACCTGCTCGACCCGGCCTCACTGACACATACCACCGACGGCATAGATGAGCTCTACCACCTCGCCGCGCTATTCGCGATCTGGACCAAAGACCCGGACCTGCACTACAAAATCAATGTTAACGGCGCCCGCGCCATGCTCAACGCCGCAAAGGCTTCCGGCGTTAAGAAAATTGTCTTCACCAGCAGCATCGCCGCCCTCGGTATCAAGGAAGGTGACGAAATGGCGAACGAAGAAACCGAGTTCAATTGCTGGCCTTGGGCGAGCGAATACATCATGTCCAAATACATCAGTCATCAAATGGTCAAAGGCATGGTTGCCGACGGCCTGCCGGCCACCATCGTCATGCCGGGCCTGCCATTCGGCCCCGGCGACCGCGCGCCGACACCGACCGGTTCGATGATTATCAGCACCTTAAAAGGCGAAATGAAAAATTACTGGGACGCCGGTATCTGCCCGGTTGATGTGCGTGACGTCGCCAAGGGCCATGTGCTGGCGATGGAAAAGGGCAAAATCGGGGAAACCTATGCGCTGTGTAATACCGAAGGCAATATGACCCAGAAGGAATTGCTGCAGCTGATCGGCCGGATCGCCGGCGTGCCCGGCGTTGCCACCCGTGAAATATCGCCGAAAGTTATGCTGACTGCCTCACGCGTCATGGAATTCTGGTCCAAGATCACCGGCAAAGCACCGCGCAGTACCTACAAAAACACTTTGTTCGCGCAACAACATTGTTACGTTGACGGCAGCAAAGCGGTCCGCGAACTCGGCATGCCCCAGACCCCGATTGATCAGGCGATCAAAGATTCCGTTGAGTGGTTCCGCGCCAACGGCTATGTCTGACAGCTATTAGGTAGCGTAGTTACGCCGCGCTTCAGCCCGGCGTAAATTCCGCACCGGTCACCTGCACTGAGCGTCGGATAAACTCTTCGCGCTGCATCGCATCAATCACTGCCGGCTCAGCATTAATCGCCACGCAACGATCGCCCTCAGGCGTATCGATCACCGCCACCGCATGTTGCGGACCGTCGCTGCCGTAGAGCACGGTGTAGCCGGCGATCGTACCCATACCCGTGTACTCATCAAGCACCGTGCGCACGGGTGAGGCCGCGGCCACTTCTGCACTGACATCGGTATTGCTGAACGACGCCCGCGGTGTTGATGTCGACCATATGCCCCATGCCTGCTTGGTTAAAAATCCCGACACCGAACTGACCATGCCATTACCGCCGCCAATGCTGCGTAACTTCTCGACCATCCGCACCGTCGACTGCAAGACATAATTATTCAGCGGCCCGCCGGCGAAAGGCATACCGCCGGTCACCGTCCAATCGACGGAATTCGGCACATCCAACTCCCGCGCATAAATTTCGACCGCCACCGGGAAGCAGCTATACAACTCCCACAAGTCTATTTCTGATGTTGTCAGTCCGCTTTTTTCCAGTGCACGCTGCCCCGCTATTCTGGCACCGGGTAATTCGCTGAATGAATCACGCTGCGACATCGGCAGCATATGGTTGGATTCGGCGGAGGCCAGCGGGTATATCCACTGCGACTCATCGATACCCAGTTCGCGCGCCTTAGCCACCGAGGTAAAAATCAAGGCCGCAGCCTGATCGACATTCCATGACGTGTTGTGAAGCTTGGTATAGGGGAAGGCCAGCATCGGATTAATATCCGAGGCGTTGCGGATAGTGTCAGCATGGACGGGAGCCCGCTTCCAGGCGTGAGGATTTTCCGCCGCAATTTCACTGAAACGCGCGTACATCGCAGCAACATTATCGCGGTAGGTCCCGACATCAATTCCGGAGGCCGCGCGCAGCGCCGACGCGAATATCGCATAGTAGCCCACCGGCATACCGAGCCCTGCGCGGCTTTCCGCCTGCAGCCACATATCCTGCTCGGGACGCATAAATACATCCGGCTCGACATCGGTCTGCACGGTTTCCTCGCAATCGACGCCCGCAATGGTGCAGCGCAACTGCCGGTATTTGGCTTCACCGCCGGTGACGACAGCAATCTCCAGTTCACCTGCGGCAATGCGTGCGCAGGCATCGCCCATCAGCGATTGCTGGAGAATGCCGATATCGGCAAATACGGTCGTCGCGCCGGGCGAACCGACCGCATCGGCGACAATACGCCCGGCATCGCTGTAGGCCCACATACCCTTGGGCACATAAATCCGGTCGATCTGTTGCAATAGCGCGGGGCAACCGGCGATGTCGGCCGCCTGCCGTAGAGCCTGCTCCATCAATGCGGTCGCTTCCAGCCCGGCATTGGGCTCGTCCAGCTTTTGCTCCACTGCGGCTGCGGCGATCAATACGGGGGTAGTGGGGTCAATGCTTGTCATCGTGAATTACTCGCAAAAGTCAGCGGTGAATTCTATTACAGAGCCGATATACTTGCCGCTTGTTTCCCGCAACGGGATGAACTTCAGGCCATAGAAAAGGTCTGAACCGTTCAGCCCGACTGCAAGTATCATTAGTAGCCAAACCTAGACCTGACACCATGCGAAGACTTCAGGAGTATTACCCTTGACACAGATTCTCAACACTCTGGCCCGACGGGCGCTGTCCCTGATCGTGCTATCGCTCGGTATTTCAATCGCCGCGCAGGCAGACAGCGAGCGCTGGTATCTGATGACTGCTGCCGACGATCTGAAAAAGCCGATGGGCTTCTACCACGATAAATCGGTTACCGATGCCGAAAACGGTATCACGGCGTCAGAGGTCGCACTGC
The DNA here is from genome assembly GCA_041622815.1 of Spongiibacteraceae bacterium. Lineage (GTDB taxonomy): Bacteria > Pseudomonadota > Gammaproteobacteria > Pseudomonadales > Spongiibacteraceae > JBFJYC01. Next base: position 4,537 of record JBFJYC010000097.1, read on the forward strand.
GGGCGCGGGTCGACTTGTTCTTCTTCAAAATCAAAGTTGACCAGTTCGCGCGCATGGAACGAGACGAACAGGGCATTCTCAACATCACCGGCGACTTCAACCGCGGCGGCAAAACCTTTCTGATCAACGGCAGGCGCAACGCCGACACACTGGCCATTGATGTGAAGAAGAAAGACGAAGACTACACCTACAAGCATCAACTGTCGGCAATCAACACAACCGACCTGGATTTAATGTCCCCGGTTGATCTGGATACGCTGAAAACCGCCGGCAAAGTTTCCCGTTCCGCGTTGCTGCCCGAGGAGGAAAATCTGGTCAACTTCGAAACGCGCTATATCGGCAAAAAAGCCGTCAAGATGCCCGACGGTCGCCGGCAACTGCATGTGCTCGAGCGCGATGACAGCCGCGAACAGCAGGAGCTTTGGGTCGACGACAACGGCGTTATTCAGGTGCTAATCGGCAAGCGCCGCGCGATTGTGATGTCAGACCGCGAAACAGTCGAAGCCTGGGCCGCAAAGAACCCCTGATCTGATTCACCGCAATCCACAGGGCTACCGACAATCGCGCTAGAGCAGTATCGCCAAAAACAGCAGGCCGATGGTCGCATCGACGACAATCCCGGGCATGCTGACTTTCAGCGAAGTTTTATCGACGATCATCGACCAGAACCGCGCCAGTAACCCACCCATCCAGGCCGCACCCAGCGCCATATAGACCGCCGGATTATTCAGCGTCAGCGCCACCAATGACGAGCCGATATGCAAACCACCGAAAACCACACGGCTTTCGGAGTAAGCGGCTGTACTGGTTAGCTTGATACCCTGCCCGTCGGTGATCAGGTTCGGCTTAAAAAAACCAACCAGCCCGATGAGCAGTGTCAGTGAGGCACCGATTTTCGGTGCCCATTCAGCGATCATTTCCATCGTGTTGTCTCCGTTGTCGCAGGGCTTTGCTGCGTTGAGTACATGAAAGGCGCAACAAACTACTGCGCCTGCCGCGACGTATCAATACAGGCGATGGCAAGCACCGCTGATTGTCCCGCTTGGTCAGACCGCATCGACTTTTTTGTTTATTAACGGCCGCTCAACCGGCTGTATTCACGAATCCCGCGGCGGCGGTGACCGGCAGATCGGCGTAGGTTTTGATGCCCGGCGTCGCGGCGCATACCGCAGGAATCGCATTCACTACCGGCAGGCCGGTCAGCACCATGCCCAGTCGCATATAGTCCTGCAGGCTGCTGGCGACGAAATCCGCCGGCGGCCGGATTTCCAGGCGCAGTTTGAGCGTCGGCATGCCGTCGATGCGGAGCAAATACGCGTGGTCAATCGGCCACGGCTGCCGTACATGCGGCCCCATCACCCATTTGAAACCGACATCAAAAATAAGCTGCCCCCCGCTATGCCCGAGCCAATGCCCTTCGACACCGGCCACATGGCCTTCACGGATAGTCATAAAACCCAGATCCGCATCGGCGGTCGCCGGCGCAAAGTCGGCGGCAAAACTGACGCTATCGAGCGTCACGTTAAGCGCGTCCGCCATCATCTCCAGCCCCTCGGCGAAGACCTGGCTGCCGTCGCGCACCATGGACTCCAGATCGGGCGAATCAATCGGATGATCAAAGCCGACACTGCGCTGGGTCTCCGCCGAGGCGTAGCCCGATGCGTCCTGTGATTCGAGAATACTGATTTTATCGATGCGCGAGCAGGCTGAACTGGTAGCCAACGCCATCAGATTTGAAAATCCCGGATGCATGCCGCTGCCGAACAAGCTGCTGCCCCCCGCCTCACAAGCCGCCTGCAATTCCGCACGCTGTGTCCGGCCGTAGACCAGCGAGCCGGTAATCATATGGCTGGAAGTGACCACATTGATGCCGGCAGCCAGAAAGCGACAGAGTTCGGCGGCATTACCCCACACCGGGTTGTAGCAAAGACAGTCCGGGCGCAGCGCCAGCAATGCGTCGACATCAGCGGTGGCGATAACACCCGTAGCTGGCTCGCCGATCAGCAAGCCCACATCGGCACCAGCTTTTTCCGGTGCAAAGGCATAACAACCGACCAATTCCAGCAGCGGATTGGCCAATATGGCACGCGCGGTCTCGGCGCCGACATTGCCCGTGCTCCACTGCACAACGCGGATTCTATTCTTGTTTGCCAAAATTCAGCTTCCGATTCGACAGCGCAAGGGGGAAGCGCGAGAATAGCAGGCTTTCCGACAGCTTAAGAGACGATCATGGCCGAACACAGCTGGGACACCCTTATTACCAACGCGCTGATTTTTGACGGCACCGGCGCGCCGCCGCAGACCTTCGACATTGCGATTAAAGACGGTCGTATCGCCGCCAAGGGAAATGCCCTACCCGCACGCGAAGCCGCTGAAGTGATCGATGCCGACGGCCAGTGGCTGATGCCAGGCTTGCTGGATATTCATACCCACCTGGACCTTGAGGTAGATCTGGACCCGCGCCTGCCGGAAGTAGTCCGCCACGGCACCACCACTGTGTTATTCGGCAATTGCAGCCTCGGCACCAGCTTCGGCAGTCAGGTTGAAGACGGCCAGAACCCGATCGTCGACTGTTTTACGCGGGTAGAAAATATTCCGAAACGGGTGCTGCAAAAATGTGTTGAAACCGTCACCTGGTCCGATACCGGCGACTATCTCGATCATTTTGACGACATCCCGCTGGGCCCGAACGTCGCCGCATTCTTGCCGCATTCCATGCTGCGCATCGAGGTCATGGGGCTGCAGGACAGCATCAGCCGTGAGCCCACCGAAGCCGAACTGACCGAAATGGAGAAGCTGCTGAGCAAAGCAATGGATGAAGGCTATATCGGCATGAGCACCGACGGCCTGCCCTTCCATTATCTGGCTAACGACCCAAACACCGACAAACGGATTCCGACGCAGTTTGCCACGCGCAAGGAAATGACCCGTCTGCTGAAAATACTGCGCGACCGCGACCGCGTCTGGCAAACCACACCGATTCTGGAGAACCGGCTCAAGGCACTGGCCTACTTCTTTTTCAGCAGCGGCCGCCTGTTCGGCAAAACGCTGAAAACCTCGGCGTTGTCGGTAGTTGAGTTTGTGTTGATGCCAAAAGCCAATGCCAGCTTCTTAAACCTGGCCAAACTGATTAACAGCAAGCTGTTTCGCGGCAATATTCATTTCCAGGCACTGGGCACCAACTTCCGGATCTGGTCTGACGGTGTCGTCAGCCCGCTGTACGAAGAGATGGAAACCACCTGCAAATTAATCGCCAAGGAATATGACGATATCGAAGGTCGTCTGGCACTGCTCAACGACCCCAAATTTATCGAGCAATTCCGCGAGGAATGGTATGAAGGCCGCCGCGGCTACAATCTGTCGCACCTGCGCAGCAAACTCGGCCTGCCCGACAATCTGGTTATTCGCGATATCGAATTGATGATCTTCGACGGTGCGCCGGTGCCGGACTGGGAAGGTGAAAGCATGCAGACCGTGTATAAGCGGCTCGAGGCCTTTCAGGCCGGCAACACCCTGATGGCACGCAGCGATGCGGAACGCGAAGCTTTCGAGCAATTCCCTGACCCGGTCACCGATGACTGCGAGTTTTTCCTGCACCTGCTGCGGGCTTATGACAAAGACGTGCGCTTCTGGGTTGACGTGGCCAACGTCGGCAACAAAGCCACGCTGGACCTACTGCTGCATGAGGGTGCGCTGCCGGGCTTTAACGATTCCGGTGCCCATATCACCAATATGGCATTTTTTGATGCCAACCTATCGTCGCTGCGTCTTGCCGCGCTGGACTCGATGGAAACCCTCAGCCGCATGGTGCAGCGCCTGACCTCAGAGCCTGCCAAATTTTTCGGCCTCGATGTCGGCACACTCGAGATCGGCGCGGTCGCCGATATCACCATCATCTATCCGGATGCCCTGAAAAAACACGACTGTGACGCGGGCCGTAAATTTGTTCATCGCGAGCTGTTTGACCATGAGCAACTCGTCAACCGCTCTGACGGCGTGGTCAGCCGCGTACTGATCAAAGGCGAGACCGTGTGGAACGGCAACGATTTCACCCCTGTGCTTGGCAGTAAGCCACTCGGCCGCGCTTTGCGCGCCGCATAAACGGAGCTTTTATGGCGAACGCCGCTGGCACAGAAATTGTGAAGGGCCTGCACTACCCCTATGGTCACAAAGCACAGATTGAATTCGGCGAACCGATAGAGGTCGCCGATGGCGTCCACTGGGTGCGGTTTTCCATGCCCGGTTCGCTGGATCACATCAACCTGTGGCTGCTCGAAGACGGCGACGGCTGGACCATTGTCGATACCTGCCTGGATCTGCCGGACTCCCGCGCAACCTGGGAGAAGCTGTTTGCCGGTTATATGAAAGGCAAACCGGTCACGCGTGTAATTTGCACCCACTTGCATCCCGATCATGTCGGTCTCGCCGGCTGGATTACGCGGCGCTTCGATTGCGAGCTGTGGATGTCCCGCGAAGAATTTCTGATGTGCCGCTCATTGGTGTCCGACACCGGCAAACCGGCACCGGATGTCGCGCTGCGGTTTTACCGCGCCGCCGGTATGACTGACGCACAGCTGGAAGATTATAAGAAACGTTTCGGTAATTTCGGTAAAGCGGTATCAACGTTACCTGACAGCTTTCACCGCATGATCGAAGGCGAAACTATTCTGATCGACAACCGCTATTGGCAGTTGGTCAAAGGCAGCGGCCACTCCCCCGAGCATATCAGCCTGTACTGCCCGGCATTGAAGCTGTTGATTTCAGGCGATCAGGTGCTGCCGGGCATTACCCCGAATGTGAGCGTATTCCCCACCGAGCCACGCGGCGACACGCTCAAGGACTGGCTGCTTTCCAGCGCGCAGATCCGCACCCGGTTGCCGGATGATCTGTTGGTGCTGCCGGCGCATGAATCACCGTTTTACGGGCTGCATATTCGTCTGACACAGATTATCGAATCCCACGAACGCGGCCTCGACCGGCTCTACGAATTGCTGGATAAGCCACGCCGGGCTGTGGATTGTTTCAGCGCACTGTTCCGCCGTGAAATCACCGGCAATCTGGCACAGCTTGCGATCGGTGAAACACTGGCACACCTCAATTGTCTGGTCGGACGCCGTATGGTCACGCGAACCCGCGATGCAAACGGCGTGGACTGGTACCAACAACGTCCGGAATCCGTCAGTTTGGAAGAAAACGGACCCGAAAACGCGCCCATGCTGACGTGAGCGGGCCAGCCACAAAACCGGATGCTGAAACACAAGCGGTCGTCATTCCGCCGCATCTTGAAAAGCTGGCATGGATGATGGACCAATCGATCCGCATTCCACGGACTCAAATCCGCGTCGGCGCCGATAGCATCATCGGCCTGATTCCCGGGATCGGCGATATTATTGGCCTGATCATTTCCGCCTGGATTATTATGAGCTCGGTGAAGGCCGGCGCGCGGCAACCGGCGATTATAAAAATGCTGGGCAATGTCGCACGTGACGCGGTACTCGGAACGGTTCCGCTATTCGGTGACTTGTTCGATGTGACCTCGCGCGCCAACGTTAAAAATATCGAGCTACTGCGCAACGATCTTGAAGCGCAGCGCAATCCACCGGACAAGCGCGCCGCGATGATTGCCAAGTTAAAGCTTTGGGCGCTGGCACTGACAGTGATTTCGATACTCTCCCTCGCTGTTTACGGCGCAGTGCAACTTATCTCCTCCTTGTTCTGACTTCATGCAGGCGTAAGATAAACGCCATGATGGTCAATACTTATACGAACCATCAGTGACCAGCGTTACTATCGAACGCTAGTTTTCTAATGCATCAGTAGTTTGGACAGACCCTAATACCGAGGAGACCGGTCTTGATTTATCCAAGTATGCATTGCGAAGAAATCGCGCGTGATACAGCCATTGAAAACCTGAATCTCACCAGCCAATCCTTCGATGCACAACTCGATGCGCCTATCGCGCAACTCCACGCAGCGTCCGGTTATCCGGTCAGCCTGCTATCCATCGTCAGCCAGAACAGGCAGTATTTTAAGGTGGCGGACGGTACCCATCGTCGGCAGACGCACCGCAATTACTCTTTTTGCGGGCACGCGATTCTGGAAGATGAAGACGTTTTCAGTGTGGAAGACGCCCGAGCTGATCC
>JBFJYC010000098.1:0-10648 GCA_041622815.1 Spongiibacteraceae bacterium
ACAAGCAAAAAACCGAGCTGACTCAGGAAAAGATGTTCACCATCATGCACACCAGTATCGCCTCTTACAGAGACCTGATGGCGCTGGATTCGAACCGCCGCGGCCTGCAAAAGGTTATTGAGGCCTCCGCCGAAATATTTCAATTCCAGTCAATGGAACATTTTGCCCAGGGCGTGCTGGAACAATTGACCGCCTTGCTGTATCTCGACAAGGAAGCGCTGATTTTGCGCACCGATGGCCTGGCTGCAGAAAAAAAACCGACCGCATTACAGGTTGTCGCAGGCACCGGAAGATTCAGCGATTTAGTGGGCAAAAGTGCAGAGCAATCTCTGCCGCCGGATATTTTCGCCCATCTGAAAAATGCGCTGTCCCATAAAGACCAGGAGTTCGGCGACGGCTATTTCGTGACAGTTTTCACCACTGCTGAGGGCGTGTGCAACATTATTTATATTTCTGGCGACACCGCAATTAATCACCCGGACAGGGAATTGATTGAATTATTCTGCGCCAACGTCGGCAAAGCGCAGGATAACCTCAGAAAAATCACCAACAAACTCCAAGCGGCGGGCCTCGCCTGACGCCAACAATGAGCGACGATCTGCTTGCAATTTTCGATGACGACAGCAGGCCACCCAACACCGGCGAACCCTGGCACATATTAATTGTCGATGACGAGCCGCAGGTGCACCGTGTAACACGGCTCGCGCTCGACGGATTCGAGTTCAGGGGTCGGCAGTTGCAGTACTATGATGCTCATAGCGCCGCTGAGGCCATCGATATACTCGAATCGTCACCGTTTATCGCGCTGATTCTGTTAGACGTGGTAATGGAATCTGAGTCGGCCGGCTTCGATGTTATCCGCTACGTCCGGGAAACCCTCAACAATCCGAATATGCGGATTATTCTGCGCACCGGGCAGGCCGGGCAGGCACCCGCTAAAGATGTTGTCAGGAAGTACGACATCAACGACTACCATAACAAGACCGATCTCACCGCAGAGAAGATGTTTATCAGTATCTACACCGCGCTGGTCATGTTCGAACAACTCGAATCACTCGCCAGGAAAACACAACTGCTAGCCAATGCCTATCGCGATATCGAGCAATTGGTTCATATAACCTCCCACGATCTTCAGGAACCGCTGCTCAGTATCACATCCTTAAGTGCCCAGCTCCGGAAAAGCAATCTGGACAAACTAGATGACACCGGACGCAAATGTATTGGCTTTATGGACGATGCCGTACAGCATATGCGCGAGATGGTCGCCGACTTACTGGATCATTCGCAGATTGTAAAGCTGCAGGAACCCGAAGTTTTTACGGTTAACGAGCTGATCGACGAACTGAAAATTGATTTGGCAGTACTACTAGAAGAATCATCTGCCCGGATTGAATGCACCGGCAACGCCAGTATTTATGCCCAACGCACAAAAATAAAAATGCTGCTGCAAAACCTGCTATCGAACTCGATCAAGTACCGCAAGCCCGGTACCGGGCTGAATATTGGCATCGAAACCATTGTCAAAAATTCTGATATCGAAATCCGGGTCAGTGACGACGGCATCGGTATTGATCCGGCCTATCACGAAACAGTGTTTAACGTATTTAAGCGCTTGCACAATAAGAAAGACATAGAAGGAACCGGTATCGGACTGGCGCATTGTAAAAAGATTGCCAACCTGCACGGTGGCTCTATCCGGATTGAATCCGAACCCGGCAAAGGCACCACCGTTATCTGCAGCCTGCCCCACGCGGTCGCCTGAATACGCAGGTTCCTGCCCGGCCACGCTACAAGCTATTCTTCAGTCCGATAACCGCCGACGCAAGCTGGCGCCGGTAATCCTCAATAGCCACGGCGCTGCGCTCGAACTCGCCGATACTTTTCACCAAAGGCACTTTCAGCAAGGGGTGCTGCGGCGCGAGCGTGCGTAGCAAGCTCAGATACTCATAGTCTTCAAAGCCGTCGCGCAGTGCCTCCAAACGCAGTGACGAGTAAATTTTGTAGTTCTCACCGGGATAAATGAGATTGCCGTCCAGCGACTTCTCATTGACGTCCCAACCCACACGAAACTCATCCGCAGCGACCGGATGGTAGTTGTTCATCGCCTTTGCATAGAACAACTGCCAGTATTCGAAGCCCTGAATTTCAAACCTGAAACTCATGCTGCCGATGACCCTGGCATCGCTCAACGGATATTCCAGAAACAGATTCGGGTGGGTATCCGGCCAGAAATTAACATTCCACCACGCCTCTTTAAAAACCTGCGGCTGCCGCCGCCGCTTGTGCGCCAGATTGTTCACGTGATACCAACCCAGATTAATATCGATGGCATCAAAACTGCCGGCGAGTTCATCCAGAATCCGCGAATTGTTCTGATTGGTGTTCTGTAAAAAACGAATCGACGCATCAGTGTGTGCGTCAACCAAAGTAAAAGTCCGCTTGGCATCGTCTACCGCAGCGTCCCAGGGCTCGTCGATGCCATAGATATAGGCCATGTCCGTTAAACCCTTTGCCGCCAGATACGCACCATACTCGGCGAGATAATTGGCCAGCACCGACTTGCGCTGCCGGACCAGCGCTGCGTTGTCGGGACGAAAAATATTGCCGGTCAGTGCGATAAAAAAATGGTTCGCACCTTTGGCCAGCATATAGTCGAGCAACCGCCCGGTTCTGACGGCATTGAAGACACCGTCGTCATAGACCGGAAATGCTGTTGTGGTATTGCCCTGCCCCTGCCAGTTCCAACTGCTCAAGCCGTTGACCATAAAGAATGTGGGCGGCAGGCGGTTGCGAAATCCGAGATCGGCGATGTCCAGAAATAATTTTTCCCTGGCGGCGGCGCCCAGTTTTTCGTAGCCCAGCGCCGACGGCCACATGGCGTCCAGCGTCGGCCAGCTAAAAAGGTTGCCGGCCTTCAGCGCGCCTTTGAGCGGCAAAGTAAAATCCCACACTTCGATAGCAAGCGGAATAGTTAATTCTTCACCGGCAAACCGGACCCGCAATTGTCGGTGATAGATCCCGGCCGCGAGATCGCCACCCGCATGCACAGTCACCAATACCGGCTGCGGCTGACCGGCATGCAGGGTCAGCGACTGATTGTCGAGCAGAACATCGGGGTGCCAGCCACCGCGGCTTTCAGGGCGCTTGGTCGCCACCATATTGACGAAGCCGACCGGACGTATCGACACTTCCAGCCCGGCCGTCGCCGGCCCGTCAACCAGAACATCCACACCGTCCATGCCGTTGTCCGGCCATAGCACCAGTTGTAATGATTCGGACTCATTGCGCGCCAGCGCCAGTGACAGCTGTGACGGCGAGAACGCGCCGTTGAATTCATGGGGCGGATCAGCAAAAACTTTATTCAGAGCGTCGGTGACACCGAGCCGCAAGGACTGCCCCGCCAATGTGAACGATGCAGCCGGCACCGGCGGCGAAGCGATATCGCAGGCGGATAGAGCGACAGACAACACCGCAGCGCATAGGCGCCGCAGTAGTATGCGGCTCAAACGAGTGCCAGCACCGACTTCACACATTCGCTGATACCGGCGGCCGCCTCGCTGAGGTTTCCCGCCAGCATATACGCCGGCGTCGTGACCAGTTTATTGTCTTCGTCGACACGGGCTTCGCGCACCGGGCATTCCAGATGGACGCCGCCCATCGCCTCAATCGCGGCCGCTGTTTCGGGGTCATTACCGATCGTACAGCGCACACCCTCACCGAAAATGGCGGCCGCCATTGCCGGTGCGATACAAATCAGGCCGACCGGTTTATCGGCCTTGTGCATGGCCTGCGCAAATTTCAGAAAATCCGGCTGTACCTGCATTTCCGGCCCGGCGACCGCGAAGTCACTGAGATTTTTTGCCGCGCCGAAACCTCCCGGCACCAGCAATGCATCGTAAGTTTCAGCGTCGGCCTCAGTGAGCGGCAGGATGTTGCCACGGGCGATACGCGCCGCCTCAACCAGCACATTGCGGCGCTCACCCTCGGCGACCTCTCCGGTCAGATGGTTGATCACATGTAATTGCTCCATATCCGGCGCAAAACATTGATACTCCGCGCCCTGCTGCTCCAGCGCCAACAATGTCAGCACCGCTTCGTTGATCTCGGCGCCGTCGTAAACACCGCAGCCTGCCAGCACTACCGCAACCTTAGTCATATCTTTTCCTCCCGATTATCAAAAACACCACCGGCAACCCGCGTCGCTGCTAGCGGCGCATTGCGTGAAACTTCGCAACCCAGGGCAGCAGCCACTCGGGCTTGTGCGCCTTTTTCCATTCCCCGGCAGCGTATTTATTCGCCTCGCTGAGGGTGGGGTATATATGAATGGTGGCCATGATTTTATTCAATCCGAGGCCGTGACGCATCGCCAGAATATACTCCGTAATTAACTCACTGGCGTGATAGCCGACGATGGTCACACCGAGAATACGGTCGCTGCCGGGCTTGGTAAGTACTTTTACAAAGCCGTGGGCCTCGCCATCAGCGATCGCACGATCGAGATCGTCGATACCATAACGGGTGACTTCATAAGCAATGCCCTGCGACTGCGCATCTTTTTCGCTGAGACCGACCCGCGCCACTTCCGGATCGGTGAATGTTACCCAGGGAATAACCGAATAATCGGCGCGAAACTTTCTGAAAATACCAAACAGGCTGTTAACCGAGGCAAACCAGGCCTGATGCGAGGAGACATGGGTGAACTGGTAGGGGCCGATCACATCGCCACAGGCATACACCGTCGGGCAGTCGGTGCGCAGATAATCATCGACCGCGATCGTGCCATTGCTGTTCAAGCGGATACCCAGCGTCTCCAGTCCCAGACCGTCGATATTGGCGCGCCGGCCGGTGGCAATAAGCACGCGGTCAAAACCGATCGTCTCGGTGCCCCCTGCGGTACTCACCTGCAACCCGGACTGCCCGTCCTGCATCAGAAAACGATCACAGCGGGTACCGGTCAATACCCGTAGCCCCTCGGCATTGAAACGGGCGGCCACCTCCGCTGCGACATCGTCATCTTCTTTCGGCAACAGATTGCTGCGCACCACCATGGTGACCTGCGAACCGAGCCGCTGAAATGCCTGCGCCAATTCACAACCGATCGGGCCGCCACCGATGATTAGCAAACGCTGCGGCAATTCGGTGATATCCCAGAGCGAATCGGAGGTCAGGTAATCCACGTCTTCAACCCCGTCAATCGGCGGAATATCGGGCTTGCCGCCGGTGGCGATAACGAGGTTGCGGCCGCTGATGCGACGACCATCGACCTCTACCTCCCAGGGCGACACCAGCTTGGCGTCGCCGCTAACGCAGTTAACCCCCATCCCCGAATAGCGCTCCACCGAATCATGCGGTTCGATCGCGGCAATGGTTTTGTGCACCCGCTGCATCACCGCTGCGAAATCGACCTCGCCGGACGCACCGACGATGCCGTACTCGCCGGCGCGCCTTATATAGCGCGCGATACGGCTGCTGCGAATAATTGCCTTGCTCGGCACGCAGCCGGTATTCAGACAGTCGCCACCCATTTTATGCCGCTCGATCAGTGTGACTTTGGCCTGCACCGTCGCCGCGATCAGCGATGCCACCAGGCCGCCTGAACCGGCGCCGATGACGACCAGATTATTGTCGAACTGCGCCGGGCGTTTGAAGCTGCGCAAGGATTTATAGCGATTCACCACGGCAAACAAACTACGCGCCAACCACGGAAACGCCGCCAGCAAGAGAAAGGATGCGAGCAGGCCCGGCGTCAGTATCGATCCGGTTTCCGCGGCCTGCCCCAACTGTGTACCCGCATTCACATAGACCGCAGTACCGGCCAGCATGCCGATCTGACTGACCCAGTAGAACGGCCACGCCCGCATCGGCGTCAACGCCATCACCAAATTAATAACGAAAAACGGAAACACCGGCACCAGACGCAGAGAGAAAAGATAGAAAGCGCCATCCTTCTCGACGCCGGCATTGATTTTCTTCAGCGATTCCCCGAAGCGTTGCTGCACCCAATCCCGCAGCAGCACCCGCGCCAGCAGAAAGGCCAGCAATGCGCCGATACTGGAGGCGAAGGAGACCAGCGCCAGCCCCCATAACAAACCGAACAGCGCGCCGCCGACCAGGGTCATTATCGCCGCGCCGGGGATTGAAGCGGCCGCCATTACCGTATAAACGGCAAAATATATGAGACTAAATAGCAGTGGATTGGTATCCCGCTGTTGCTCAAGATCCGCGCGCTGCTGCTGAAAGTTTTCCAATGTCAGGTGACTACCGACATCGAAATAAAAGAATGCGCCGATAACGCCGGCCAGCACCGCCAGCAAAAACATTTTTTTCATGATCAGATTTTCCGCTGCGGGCTGCCGCCCTTGAATTACCCCTTATCGACCCCATATCGGACGTCAGGTTCCGTTATTTCACGCCACACCGGGCCGCGCCAGAGGCCTCAGCGACGATTTTCCGGCGCTGAGCGGTGTGCTAATATCCGCGCCTCAGCATACCCGCTGACGCCAAATTCAGCCCGAACTTTCAGGCGAACATTCAGGAGAAACACAATGAGCGACGCGATCACCCACGTTACTGACAGTAGCTTTGAGCAGGATGTGCTCAATTCTGACGTGCCGGTTCTGGTCGATTTTTGGGCAGAATGGTGCGGCCCCTGCAAAATGATTGCGCCACTGCTGGACGAAATAGCGCCGCAATATCAGGGCAAGCTCAAAATCTGCAAGATTGACGTCGATGCGAATTCCGATACACCGCCGAAATTTAATGTGCGGGGCATCCCTACACTGATGATTTTTAAAGGCGGCAGCGCCGAATCAACCAAAGTCGGTGCACTGTCGAAAACCCAACTCTGCGAGTTTATCGATACCGCCATCGCCTGACCCGATATTCACACCGCGGCCCCTGAGCCGCGGTGTGAGCCGCTTCAACCAAAGGAATTCAGCCGCACAGTAAAACTATAGACACCTCGAAAAACCGGTGCTAGAGTGACTGCGTTCCTCGCTTTTCCATAACAACCAACCCACCAAATCCGAAAGCCATGCCAGCGCACCCTCGCGCCGCATTTCATATTAATCCGTGTCCACAGCCTCGTTTTATGAATCTTACTGAATTAAAAACCAAACCCACCCAAGAACTACTCGATATTGCCAAAGGCATCGGCCTCGACAATGTCGCACGCTCCCGCAAGCAAGACATCATCTTCTCGATACTCAAACGCCACGCTAAAAGCGGCGAAGATATCTACGGAGACGGCGTGCTGGAAATCCTGCAGGACGGGTTTGGCTTCTTACGCTCTGCCGACTGTTCCTATCTCGCCGGGCCGGATGATATCTATGTATCACCCAGCCAGATCAGGCGCTTTAACCTGCGCACCGGCGACACCATATCCGGCAAGATCCGGCCACCGAAAGAAAGCGAACGCTACTTTGCGCTGCTCAAAGTCGATGACGTCAACTTTACCAAGCCCGAGCAGTCGAGCAACAAAGTCTTATTCGAAAACCTGACGCCACTGTTTCCGGATGAGCGGCTGACGCTCGAAACCGGCAATGGCAGCACCGAAGATATCACCGGCCGCATCATCGACTTGTGCGCTCCGATCGGCAAAGGCCAGCGCGGCCTGATTGTCGCACCGCCGAAAGCCGGTAAGACACTGATGCTGCAGCATATTGCCCAAAGTATTCTGCGCAACAACCCCGAGTGCATCATGATCGTATTGCTGATCGATGAACGCCCGGAAGAAGTGACGGAAATGCAGCGCAGCGTCGGCGCCAAAGGCGCTGAAGTTGTCGCATCGACCTTTGATGAACCGCCCACCCGCCACGTGCAGGTAGCAGAGATGGTCATCGAAAAGGCCAAGCGACTGGTTGAGCACAAAAAAGACGTTATCATTTTACTCGACTCAATCACCCGCCTCGCCCGCGCTTACAACACCATCGTGCCGTCGTCAGGCAAAGTACTGACCGGCGGTGTTGACGCCCACGCACTGGAACGGCCCAAGCGCTTCTTTGGTGCAGCAAGAAACATTGAAGAAGGCGGCAGCCTGTCAATTGTTGCAACCACACTGGTCGATACCGGCTCGAAGATGGATGAAGTTATCTACGAAGAGTTTAAGGGTACCGGCAATATGGAACTGCATCTGGACCGCAAGATCGCGGAGAAGCGTGTTTATCCCGCCATCAATATCCGTCGTTCAGGCACGCGTCGCGAAGAGCGGCTGACCGCCGAGGACGAATTGCAGCGTATGTGGATTTTGCGCAAGCTGTTACACGGTATGGAAGATACCCCGGCGATCGAATTTCTTATCGACAAACTCAAGTCCTGCAAAACCAATAATGAGTTTTTCGATTCGATGAAGCGTAAATAACACGCGACACCCCGCCGATGAAGCACCGCGACCTCAGAGAATTTATCGACTTTCTGGAAGCGCGCGGTGAATTGATCCGGGTCAGCGCCGAAGTCGACCCGCACCTCGAAATGACCGAAATTTGCGACCGCCTGATTCGTCAGGACGGTCCTGCTGTGCTGTTCGAAAATCCGAAAGGCTTCGACACACCGGTGCTCTGCAATCTGTTCGGCACCGAGCAGCGCGTCGCCTTTGGTATGGGTCAGGAGAGTATTTCCAGTCTCAGCGAGGTGGGCGAAGTACTGGCGTTTCTGCGCCAGCCCGATCCGCCGAAAGGATTGCGCGACGCCTGGGATAAGGCACCGGTTTTCCGGCAGGTCTTGCACATGAGTCCGAAGCTGGTGAAGAACGCGCCCTGCCAGGAAGTCGTGCTGGAAGGCGCGGACGTCGACCTGACAAAACTACCCATTCAAACCTGTTGGCCCGGCGATGTCGCGCCGCTGGTAACCTGGCCGCTGGTGGTAACGCGTGGCCCGGAGAAAGAGCGGCAGAATCTGGGCATCTACCGCATGCAATTACTCGGTCCGAACAAACTGATAATGCGCTGGCTGGCGCATCGCGGCGGCGCCCTCGACTTTGCCGAATTTAAAAAGCGTCACCCGGGCGAACCCTACCCGGTCAGTGTCGCCTTGGGCGCCGACCCCGCCACCACATTGGGCGCGGTGACACCGGTACCCGACGGGATCAGCGAATACGGGTTCGCAGGTTTATTGCGCGGCAGTAAAACCGAAGTCGCCAACTGCATCAGCAACGACCTGCAGGTGCCGGCATTCAGTGAGTTTGTACTGGAAGGCTATCTGGCTGCGGATGAAGTCGCAGAAGAAGGCCCTTTCGGCGACCACACCGGCTACTACAACGAAGTCGAAACCTTTCCGGTATTTACCGTTACCCATATCACCCACCGCAAAAAGCCGATTTACCACAGCACCTATACCGGACGACCACCCGATGAACCGGCCGTGCTGGGTCTGGCACTCAACGAAGTGTTTGTGCCGATCATCCGCAGACAATTTCCGGAGATCCGTGATTTCTACCTGCCGCCGGAAGGCTGCTCCTACCGTATGGCCGTAGTGACAATGAAGAAGGAGTACCCGGGACACGCCAAGCGCGTGATGTTCGGCGTGTGGTCTTTCCTCAGACAGTTTATGTACACCAAATTTGTGATTGTCACCGATGACGACGTCAACGCCCGCGACTGGAAAGACGTTATCTGGGCGCTGACCACACGGGTTGATCCGAGCCGGGATACCGTCTTGGTCGACAATACGCCGATTGATTATCTCGACTTTGCCTCACCGGTGTCGGGCCTGGGCTCCAAGATGGGTATCGACGCGACCGATAAATGGCCCGGCGAAACCGACCGCGAATGGGGCAAGCCGATCGCGATGGATGAGAAAACCAAACAACGCGTCGATGAGCTCTGGCAGCAACTTCCGCTGAATGACTGAAACCGGGCCTGCACTGCCCCCGTTATCGCTGTATGTACACATTCCCTGGTGCATCAAAAAATGTCCCTACTGCGACTTCAACTCGCACCAACGCGACGAAACAATACCCGAAGCGGCGTATGTCGCCGCGCTGCTTGCAGACCTCGACACCGAATTAGCGCATGTCGCAGACCGCCCGTTACGCTCGATATTTATCGGCGGCGGTACGCCGAGCCTGTTTTCCGCCACCGCGATTAACGCGCTGATCGCCGGCATACAAACGCGTATCGTCTTTCAGGAAGATATTGAGATAACCCTCGAAGCCAACCCCGGCAGCGCCGAATACAGCCGCTTTGCCGGCTACCGGCAGGCGGGAATCAACCGGCTATCTATCGGCATACAGTCCTTTCAGACGACACAGCTAAAGGCCCTGGGCCGGGTACACAATGCCGGTGAGGCACATGACGCCATCACCGCCGCCCGCGCCGCCGGTTTCGACAACTTCAATATCGATCTGATGCACGGCCTGCCTGAGCAGAGCATTGAAGATGCCAGCGCCGACCTGCAAGCCGCGATTGCACACCAACCGCGCCACCTGTCCTGGTATCAACTCACCATCGAACCCAATACCGCATTTTATTCAAAGCCGCCGATTCTGCCGGATGACGACTGCCGCGCCGAGATTCAGGACGCCGGGCAGGCCTTGCTCCACGCCGCCGGCTACCGCCAATACGAAGTCTCGGCCTACGCAACAGCGGGCGCGGAAAGCGCACACAACCGGAATTATTGGTTGTTCGGTGACTACATCGGTATCGGTGCCGGC
>JBFJYC010000099.1:0-10469 GCA_041622815.1 Spongiibacteraceae bacterium
GCCGAGGTTGTAGATTTCATCCGGCGAGCATTCAGCGATGATCCGGGTCAGGTTGGAGCTGTCGGTCAGGTCGCCGTAGTGCAGGTGCAGTTTGCGGTTTTTCTTGTGCGGGTCTTCATAAAGGTGGTCGATGCGCTCGGTATTAAACAGCGACGCCCGCCGCTTAATGCCGTGCACCTCGTAGCCTTTGTTGAGCAGAAATTCGGCGAGATAGCTGCCGTCCTGGCCGGTGATACCGGTAATTAACGCGACTTTTGACATATTTCAGGGGGTTGTGAGAAATTCAGAGGGCGCGATATTAGAGGAATCGGGGGAGTGCGTCTAATTGAGGTGAGGCCCTACGGCAACGCCGTCACTGCACTGCTGGCGGCCCTCCGGGCTACCCTCGGTTGGTTGTGAGCCCTGCGAAGCGGTCTCACGCCACGCCCTCGGCGCGCAGCTTTTACGTTACGTGACAGCGTTGCCGAAGGCCCTTTGTAGGGCGCACTTCAGCGCGCCATAGCCTTTATGAACGCTTCGCTATCAACTCCGCCATCCGGTCCACTTCTGAAATATCCGCCGTGGCCGGCACCAGCATAATCTCTTCGCAGCCGAGCTCTTCCAGTGCATCCAGTGACTCGTTGATGGCACCGGGCTCAAAGCGGGTCATGCTGGCGGCGACGCTGCGGGCGGTGTTTTCGTCCAGTATTTTCAGGTAGTCGTAGGTATAGTCCTGCAGCCGGTTTTTGGCATCATCCGCCAGCGAATACCAGAAGCCGCCTAAGCGATAGGGCTTGGTGTCGCGGCCGGCCTCTGCCCAGGCGGCATCGGCGCTGTTGAGGAAGTGCTCGATCAGCTCTTTTTCACCGCCCATGGCGAAGGCGTAAACGCCGTCTGCCCATTTGGCAACGCGCTGAAAGCTTTTCGGGCCCATGACGCCGGCCAGAATCTGCGGGCCGTTTTTCTGCACCGGTTCCGGGCCGACCGGGTCGGCGCCTTCAAACGGCGGAATCTGCGCCCAGGTGTCGCGCATCACGGCGATCTGTTCGTCCATGCGCTTAAAGCGGTTGGAGAAATCCGCGTTTACGGCTTTGTAATCCACCTCCCGGCCACCGACACCAACGGTGACCACCATGCGCCCGGCGGACATCACATCCAGGGTGGCGATCTCCTTGGCCGCCCAGACCGCATCGTGCATCGGCAGCACATACAGCGAGGCGTTGATCTTGACGCGTTCGGTCACGGCGGCGGCCGCCGCCAGAATCACCCGCATTTCATAGCTGTAGCCGGTGATGCGCTCGCCACAGGAGAGGCTGTAGAAGGGGCCGTTGTCGACCGCCCGCATCCACTGCAGAAAGTCATCGCGGGTGATGCCGGGCTTCATATAGGGCAGGCAGATGCCGTATTTCATGGTATTGCTCCTGTTATTAGGCTGCGCGGAGTGTAGCCGCGATGGGCGGCGCGGGTAATAACTGCAACGGTCAGCTTGCTGTATTAATTCCGCCTGTAGACAATGCACTATGTCGCGATTTCTTTATTCGGTATTTTTCTACCTCATCACGCCGCTGGTGCTGCTGCGTCTGGTCGTGCGCGGCTTCAGTGCGCCGGCCTATTGGCGCCGCATCGGCGAGCGCTTCGGTTATTTCCCGGTGCTGCATTCGCCGCGCACTATCTGGCTGCATTCGGTGTCGGTGGGGGAGACGATCGCGTCGGCGCCCTTGGTCGCGGAACTGCGCCGGCGCTATCCGGAACACAGGTTTCTGATTACCACAATGACCCCGACCGGTTCCGAGCGGGTGCGGGCGCTTTATGGCGAGAGCGTTTACCACGTCTATGCGCCCTACGATCTGCCGGGTTCGGTGGCGCGGTTTTTAACACGTAGTCACCCCGAACTGGCGGTGATTGTGGAAACCGAGATCTGGCCGAATACCCTTGCCGGCTGCGCCAAGCGCGGCATTCCGGTGGCGTTGATCAATGCGCGGTTGTCGGAGCGCTCCGCCCGCGGTTATCAGCGTATTGCGCCGCTGGCGGCGGGTGCGATCGGCAATATCCGCAAGATTATCGCGCAGGCGCCGGCGGATGCCGCGCGCTTCGCTGCATTGGGCGCGCGGCAGGATCAGCTCGCTGTCGCCGGCAGTATCAAGTTTGATATTGAAATCGATGCGGCGACAGAGGCGGCGGCGCAGCTGTTGCGCCAGGATATTGTGCAGGCCGGTAAAACACCGGTATGGATCGCCGCCAGTACCCACGACGGTGAGGACGCGCCGCTGCTGGCTGCCCACCAGCAACTGCTGGCGGTCTACCCGCAGGCGCTGTTGATATTGGTGCCGCGCCACCCGGAGCGCTTCGATGATGTCGCCAAGCTGACACAGAGGCAGGGGCTGACCTGCCAGCGCCGCAGCGAAGCCGATCCGCTGCAGCCGCATACGCAGGTGCTGCTGGGTGACACCATGGGCGAATTGATGAGTCTGTGCGGCGCGGCGGATATCGCTTTCGTCGGCGGCAGTCTGGTGGCGAACGGCGGTCATAATATGCTGGAGCCCGCCGCCTGGGGACTGCCGGTGCTTACCGGCGATAGTGATTTTAACTTCGCGGCGATCAGCGAAAAGCTGCAGGAAGCCGGCGCGCTGCAGAAAGTCGCATCAGGTGATGAGGTCGGTGCGGCGGTGCTGCAATTGGTGGCGGAT
Source organism: Spongiibacteraceae bacterium (assembly GCA_041622815.1). Lineage (GTDB taxonomy): Bacteria > Pseudomonadota > Gammaproteobacteria > Pseudomonadales > Spongiibacteraceae > JBFJYC01. Next base: position 2,667 of record JBFJYC010000099.1, read on the forward strand.
CAGGATTTAAGGCGTCAGCGCGGCGATGCGGCGCGGGCGGTGGTCGAGGCTAACCGCGGCGCACTGGCGCGGGTTTTACATGAGTTGAGCGTGCTGCTGGATTAGGGCTGGCGTACGCTGCGGCTGCTGGCTTTCTCCGCCTTCGGTGCTTCCAGCCACACTTCCAAGCCGTTGATATCTTCCGGGCTCAGGGTGCCGGCCTGTTGCTTCAGTTTCAGCATATTCACCACGTAGTCGTAACGCGAGTTGCTGTAGTCGCGAATCGCGGAATACAGCGAGCGCTGCGCCTGCAACACGTCGACAATATTGCGGGTACCGACTTCATAACCGGCGCGGGTCGCGTCCAGCGCGCTCTGCGCTGACACAATCGATTGCTGGCGGGCATTGACGCGGGCGACATCGGTGACGACGGCGATATGTTGTGCGCGGGTGGACTGAATGGTCTGGCGTTTGAGATCGATCAGGCGCTGTCGCGCGGCGTTATATTGCTCGTAGGCCTGGCGCTTCTGGGCGCTGAGGCGGCCGCCGTTATAGAGCGGCATCTGCAGATTGAATAAAATGCTGTTGGTGTCCGCATCCGATGGCAGGTCGATCGATGCGCTGCCGATGCTTAGTTCGTTTTCGATGCTCTGTTCGGTACGGGAAAGCGAGCCGGTCAGTGTCGGCAGGCGCGCGGCCTTCTTGCTGCGCGCATTCTTGGCAGCGGCTTCGGCGCTGTGGCGCGAGGCAGCTAGAGCCAGATTGTTGGCTAGCGCAAATTCAACCCAGCTTTCGCGGTCGGTCGGCTCGGGGTTTGTTACGACGTAACTATCTTTCAGTTCCCATAGGTTGCTATGGGTCTGGTTGGTGATCACCGTCAGGGCTTCCAGTGCGGTGGCGAGTGCGCCTTCCTGATCCAGTCTCTGTACCAATGTGGTGTCGTAGATAGCGCGTGATTCATGCACTTCGGTGATCGCAATCAGGCCGACATCGAAGCGCTGTTGGGTCTGTTCCAGTTGCCGTTTGGTGGCGCGTTCTTCGGCGCGGGTGGCTTCGAGATTGTCGCGGGCGCGGAGCACGTTGAAATAGGCCTGCGCGGTGCGGATGATCAAATCCTGTTGGTCGGCAGCGAGTTGTGCTTCGGCTTGTTTGGTTGAATCTTTGCTGCTTTGAAAACTAAACCAGGCACTCAGATCGAAAATTTTCTGGTCCAGTTGTAGCGTGTAGGTTTCAATCTGAGTGTCCGAATCGGTAGTTGTGGATGCTACAGCCGGCGGTGCACTTGTCAGGTCGATCCTTGTGGAAGTGTTTTTGCTGTCCTGCTCCTGATATTGCCCCGATGCGTTCAACTGCGGCAACAACGCCGAACGCGCAATGTACTCATTTTCCCGGTCGGCGCGAAAAGTTGCTTCGGCGGCCTTCAGCTTGGCATCGTTTTTCAGCGCCAGCAGATACACATCGCGCAGCGTATCGGCAGCGGCGGTATTGATCAGCAACACGAGCAGTGCGGGTATCAGGGCGGCGGTTTTCATGGCAAATTCGTCAGTTGCGCAGGCAAAATCAAGTCGCGCAGTGTAGCAAAAGCCCTTGACAAATAGGCATAATAATCATCTTTATTAAGTATCTGTAAGCTGTTTATCAGTAACTGGTACACTAGCGGTTTCCGGTTGTAGTAAGGGCAATAGGTGGCCGCCGATTATCATATCGACCTCAGCAATCATCTGGCGCAGTGCGAAGCAAATTACGCACGCGCTTGTATGTTGCTGCGTGATCTCGACGCCGGTGATGCCCGTGAATTCTGCATCGACCGGCAGCGTATCCGCCTGAAAGTCCTCGAGTGCGCGCCCTACACCACGATGGTTGAATTGAGTCAGGGCAGCAGGGTCTCAAAGTGGCTGCCGGAGCAGCAGTTGCAGATACGGGTTTGCCATGACGCGCGGGTCGCGGAGGTGGTCTCGAGTCAGGGCATCCGGCAGTTCCGGGCGCGCTATACCTACCCGAACGAGCGCATGCTGCAGCGCGACGAAAAACGCCAGTTAAACGTATTTTTAGGTGAGTGGCTGGGTCATTGCATTGACAGCGGCCACAGCCTGGAAGTTGACGAAATTATTAGCGCCCTGTGACGGGGCGGGATTAGGCCGGTGGGCGCAATAGAACCTGTCAAAGTACTGCAGATAACCGACACCCATTTGGGCGCGGCTGTCGGCACCCGGCTGTTGGGCATGGACACCGATGACAGCCTGTCCGCGGTGATTGATCTGGCGGCGCGGCAACACGGCGACAACGACTATCTGCTCGGCACCGGCGATATCGCGCTGTCCGGCGAGCCCGAATCTTACGAACGGTTTCAGCACTATGTGACCGGTCTCGCAAAACAGCATGCATGGATTCCCGGCAACCACGACCTGCCGGCGCAAATGGCGGCGGCACGTTCCGACTGGGTGCGGCCGCGCATCGATGCCGGTGACTGGCAGATCATTATGCTGGATTCGACCATACCCGGCGAAGTCGGCGGTGAATTGGGCGCAGATCAGCTGGCGCATTTGCGTGAATGCCTGACGAAAAATCCTGAGCAAGCGGCGCTGATCTGCCTGCATCACCATGCGCGTCCGGTCTGCAGCGACTGGCTCGACGGCCAGTGTGTGCGCAACAGCGATGCGCTGTTCGAGTTGCTGACGGAGTTTGATCAGCCGCGGGTGATTCTGGGCGGGCATGTGCATCAGGAGCAGGACTATCTGCACGCCGGTATCCGGATTCTGGCGACGCCGTCGACTTGTGTGCAGTTCAAACCTAATAGCGAAGACTTCGGTCTGGACGATTGCAATCCCGGTTATCGCTGGCTACATCTGTACCCGAAAGGGCGCCTGGAAACCGGCGTCGAGCGGGTGACTGACCGCACCTTTGACGTCGACCGGGCGGCCGCAGGCTATTAATTTAATCTTTTTCCATAAACCGTAAATGCGACGTCATACCATTTCTTCGTTCCGTTCGGCCATCCATGGCCGGGTGGCCGCCACGGATGGCGGTCTGCCGAAAGCGTCTGGAACAGGCTTTTCGGCCGGGCAGCCTTAAGAGAATGGCATAACGACGCATTTACTCGTGCTACGAAAAAACAACCTATGACAGACTATAACGCTGAATCCATCGAGGTCCTGACCGGCCTTGAGCCCGTGCGCAAACGCCCGGGCATGTACACCGACACCACCCGACCGAATCACCTTGCCCAGGAACTGATCGACAACAGCGTCGATGAAGCACTGGCGGGTCATGCCAAAGAGATCACGGTAACGCTGCACAAAGACGGCGCGCTGAGCTGTAGCGATGATGGCCGCGGTATGCCGGTGGACATCCACCCGGAGCAGGGCAAGCCCGGCGTCGAAGTGATTCTCGGCACGCTGCATGCAGGCGGTAAGTTCTCGAACAAAAACTATCAGTTCTCCGGCGGCCTGCACGGCGTCGGCGTGTCGGTGGTCAACGCGCTGTCGTCGCTGCTGGAAGTGACGATCAAGCGCGGCGGCGTGGTTTATCAGATGAGTTTCCGCGGCGGTGAAAAGGCCTCCGAGCTGCAGGAGATCGATACCTGCGGTAAGCGCAACACCGGCACCACGGTGAAGTTCTACCCCGACCCGAAATATTTCGATTCGCCGAAAATGTCGGTGAAACGGCTCAAGCACGTGCTGCGGGCAAAAGCGGTGCTGTGCTCGGGTCTGCGCATGGTATTTCACGACGAAACCGGCGACGGCAGCGAGGAGTGGTACTACGAGGACGGCCTGCGCGACTACCTGATGGCGTCGACCCGGGAATACGAAACGCTGCCGGAAGAGCCTTTTCTGGGCAGTTTTTCCGGCTCCCGCGAGGCGGTGGACTGGGCGGTACAGTGGCAGCCTGAAGGTGGTGAGATCATCGCCGAGTCTTACGTCAACCTGATCCCGACCATGCAGGGCGGCACCCACGTGAACGGCATGCGCACCGGCCTGCTGGATGCGATGCGCGAGTTTTGTGAATTCCGCAATCTGCTGCCCCGCGGTGTGAAACTCAGCCCTGATGATATCTGGGACCAGTGCAGCTATGTGCTGTCCTACCGGCTGGAAGACCCGCAGTTTTCCGGTCAGACCAAAGAGCGGCTCAGCTCCCGCGAAGCGGCGGCCTTTGTTGCCGGTGTCACCCGTGATGCGTTTGCGCTGTGGCTGAACCAGCATACCGCCGATGCCGAACGCCTCGCCGACTACCTGATTAATTCCGCGCAGGCGCGGATGCGCAAATCCAAGCAGGTGGTGCGCAAGAAGATTTCCGCCGGGCCGGCGCTGCCCGGCAAGCTCTCGGACTGTTCCACCGGCGATCCGTCGATGGGTGAGTTGTTTCTCGTCGAGGGCGATTCGGCCGGCGGTTCCGCAAAACAGGCCCGCTCGCGGGAGTTTCAGGCGATTCTGCCGCTGCGGGGCAAGATTCTGAACACCTGGGAAGTGGATGTGCTGGAGATTCTGGCGTCGCAGGAAGTACACGATATCTCGGTGGCCATCGGCGTCGACCCGGGCTCGGATAATCTGGAGGGGCTGCGTTACCACAAGGTTTGCATCCTCGCCGATGCGGACTCCGACGGCGCCCACATCGCCACCCTGATCTGCGCGCTGTTCACCCGTCATTTCCGACCGTTGGTGACCGCCGGGCATGTGTATGTGGCGATGCCGCCGCTGTTTCGTATCGATATCGGCAAAGAGACTTACTACGCGCTGGATGAGGCCGAGCGGCAGGGCGTGATCGACCGCCTCGAAGCCGAGGGCAAGCGCGGCAAAATTCAGGTCACCCGCTTCAAAGGTCTGGGCGAGATGAACCCGCTGCAGCTGCGGGATACGGTGATGAATCCGGATACGCGCCGGCTGGTGCGGCTCACGATCGACGCCGGCGACGACACCAATGCCTGTCTGGACATGCTGTTGGCCAAAAAACGGGCACCGGACCGCAAGAAGTGGCTCGAGCAGCACGGTGATCTGGCCGAGGTTTGAGCCGGGTCCAGCAGTGTGACCGGGTTCTCGGAATTTACGGATTGATTAATTTATAGTCAGCTTGGATCGGGGCCGCCCGCAGAATCGTGTTGATCAACGTTCAGCTTTGATTCAGCCGCTAAGAGTTACATTGAGCTCTACAACAGAGCAGAACGTCCGCCGCCAATCCGGCGCGGAATAAGAATTCAGGAGAAGACTATGCAACACGGAATGACGATTGGTCAGGTGTCAAAGCGGACCGGGCTGACCGCTGACACGCTGCGCTACTATGAGAAGGTTGGTTTGCTGGAAAATGTTCAGCGCAGCGGCCGTGGCATCCGCCTCTACAGCGAAGCGAATATCGGCAGCCTCGAGTTTGTAAAGCGCGCACAAAAGATGAACTTCAGTCTCGCCGAAATCGCCGAGCTGCTGAAACTGCGTCACAACCCCTCTGAGGCCGACGGCAGCACCCGTCGCATGGCGCAGGAGAAGCTGATCGCGATCGATGCCCAGCTGGAAGCCATCAACCTGCTGCGCCAGGAGCTGTCTTCCATGGTTGAGCGCTCAGAAGGGCACTCGTCCACCGTTGTCAAAGGCGGATTCGGCGCCGCGTAACGGCACAGTCGCCCGGCCTGATACTGAATTCCCGGATCGCGTTAAACGGTCCGGGATTTTTTTTGTCTGAGCATTTAAGCTGCCTCTCATCCCGCCCACGATCGGAACCGCGATGACGCCCGAGCTAGAACAGTTACTCGCTAAAGACGCGATCCGTGATTTGGTGCTGCGTTACTGTCGTGCGGTCGACCGCCGCGATCTCAGATCGCTGCGGCCGTTGTACACATCAGATGCCATCGATGATCACGGCGCCATGTTTTGCGGCGCCGCCAGCGATTACATCCAGTGGCTGCCGGGTATGCTCGAATCCATGCAGGTGCTATCGCATCAGGTGCTCAATCATTTGATTGTGGTGCAGGGCGATCGCGCCGAGGGCGAGGTCTACACCATCGCCTATCACCTGAGCAAAGACGATAAGGGCGATGATGTTGAGATTGTGATCGGGGGCCGCTATCTCGATAAATACCGTTGCGAACAGGGCGTGTGGAAGTTTGCGCACCGTAAAATCGTGCTCGACTGGAGCCAGACCGGGCCGCCGAGCAGCCAGCCCGGCGCGCCGGTCACGGCCGGTGCCGCGCGCGGCGCGGCGCTGCCGGACGATCCTTCGGCTGATTTTTTTGAATTTCTTAATCACACGGGCCGCAACTAATGCGTGTCGACCGCGAACTGGTAGCGCGCGGTCTGGCGCCGAGCCGCAGCCGCGCCCAGCGCTGGATCGCCGACGGCCGCGTCGAAATCTGCCACGGCGATGTCTGGCAGCCGGTCACCTCGCCATCGCAAAGCTGTCATGAGCACGACCCGATGCGGGTAGCTGCGGTTGCTGAAGAGTTTGTCTCCCGTGCGGGGCTGAAACTGGCTGCGGCGATCGATGCTGCCAAGCTCGATGTCATCGGAAAAGTCTGCATCGATATCGGCGCGAGTACCGGCGGTTTTACCGATTGCCTGCTGCAACGCGGCGCCGCAAAAGTGGTCTGCGTTGATGTCGGCCACAAGCAACTCGCCCCAAGGCTGCAACTGGATAAGCGTGTCATCAACTTCGAGGGTATGAACGCCCGCGAGTTGTCGCCGGACTTTGTCGGGCACAGCGGCGGCGCCGGTTTTGATTTCGTGGTGATGGATGTGTCGTTTATTTCCCAATTGAAAATTCTGCCCGCGCTGCTGCCGTTGTTCTCTGATGGTGGCGTTTTAGTGACGCTGGTAAAGCCGCAGTTTGAACTCGGGCGTAGCGCTTTGGGGAAGGGCGGGGTGGTGCGGGATGAGTCTTTGTATGCGCCGCTACAGGAAAAGATGACGGCGGAGATGGAGAGGTTGGGACTCTCGGTGACGCACTATCTGGATAGCCCGATTGAGGGTGGTGATGGTAACCGGGAATTTTTGTTGGTGGCGCGGGCGGAAGCGACTTCCGCCCGGCCGACGCCCGCTCAGAACTCGTAGCGGGTCGAGATGCCGAAGGTGCGTGGCTGATTGAGGCGATAGCCGATGCGGGCTCTCAGGCCGCGCTCACGGTCCAGTGACATCGGTGCCCGCTCGTCCGTTAAGTTGTTCAAATAAAATGCGGTATCCCAATTGCTGTTGCGAACCCCGACCCGGGCGTTAAATATCTGATAGTTATCGAGTTCCGGGTCAAACTCGAAAGTATTTTGGGTTGTTGTTGCTCCGATATTGGTGAACAGGGCAACATTGCCGGTGCCCTCTTCCTGGTCAACAATTTGAGTCCAACGGGTTCCGACCGCCTGAAAACTACCTACCAAATAACCGTCCCACTCATCGTTAACGTCAAAGTAGCGGGTCGCAGTGGCTGAAAGATTGAAGTCGGGAGCGGTCGGTAACTCATTGCCATTTGCTATGCCGCCGACGGGTCCTGTAACACCCATATTGGTTTGCGTGACCGTCGAGTCCAGCTCGGCATCGGTGTAGCTGGCGGAGATATTAAGCTCTACATTTGGTGATGGCCGCAGTAACAGCTCCATTTCCACGCCCATACTGCGCGCTTCCGGTACGTTTACCACTACGCGCGAGGAACAGCTTTCTACATCGACGGTAGCCTGTAGGTTTTCAATGTCGCTATAAAAGCCGGCAATATTGAATGTGCCGAGACCATCCGGAAGATTGATCTTTGCGCCGATTTCATAGTTGGTAATTTCTTCATCGTCAAACTGATTGAATTTGCTAAAGGCGGCAAAGTCACTTGCGCTACAGGCACCTGCGTTGAGCGGATCGTTGATAC
>JBFJYC010000100.1:0-10430 GCA_041622815.1 Spongiibacteraceae bacterium
AGTCGGTTCGGGGTTTGCATCCCACGAGTCCCGGAGGCGCTGCACCGCTGGCGCTGCAGGTTGCGATGCCGGGTATGCACAACATAATCAATGCCACTGCCGCCGTTGCGGTGGCCACCGATGAGGGCGTTGCGGACCGGCATATTGAAAGCGGGCTGCGCGAGTTTTCCGGTGTCGGTCGGCGCTTTCAGATTTACGGCGACAAAAAGATTAAAGCGGGTACCGCATTGCTGGTGGATGACTACGGTCATCACCCCACTGAGTTGCGCGCGACGATTGCCGCGGCGCGGCAGGCCTGGCCCGAGCGGCGGCTGGTGATGGTGTATCAGCCGCACCGCTATACCCGTACCCGGGACCTCTATGATGATTTTGTGGAAGTGTTGTCGACGGTTGACGCGCTGCTGTTGTTGGAAGTCTACGCGGCGAGTGAAAAACCGATAGCCAGCGCTGATAGCCGCCATCTGTGTGCCAGCATCCGCCAGCGCGGTGCACTCGATCCGATCTTTGTCGATAGCACGGAAAAAGTGCTGGGGCAGCTGCAGTCTATTCTTGAAGACGGCGACGTTGTACTAACCCAGGGCGCCGGTAATGTCGGCGCACTGGCAGCAGAACTGGCGCAGAGGGATTGGCTATGAGCGCGGCGGCACTCAGCGGTATGCATATCGCGATGCTGAGCGGTGGTCGCTCCAGTGAGCGCGCCGTGTCGTTGGACAGCGGCGCTGCGGTCGCCACGGCATTGCGTCACAGCGGTTGTGAATTAACAACGCTGGATACCGCGGATCAGGATTGGTTGATGCAGTTACTGGCCTGCAACGCGGACTGTGTCTTTATTGCGCTCCACGGCGGCGAAGGTGAAAACGGCTCGATTCAGGGTCTATTACAGACTTTGGGTATTCACTACACCGGTAGCGGCGTGCTGGCATCGGCACTCGCGATTGATAAGCGCCGTTGCAAAGATATGTGGCGGGGTATCGGATTGCCCACGGCAGCGTTTGCAATGCTTGAGGCCGATACAGATTTTGCAGCGGTGATCGACGAGCTCGGTCCGGTGATGGTGAAGCCTGTCAGTGAGGGCTCCAGCGTCGGTATGAAACGCGCAGAGACAGCGGCGGAGTTAAAAGCTGCCTGGCGCGATGCAGTGCAGTTTGATGATGCGGTAATGGCGGAGCAGTGGCTGTCGGGGTCTGAGTTTACCGTTGCGATTGTCGCCGGGCAGACACTGCCGGCGATTCGTATTGAGCCGGCATCGGGGTTCTACGACTACCACGCCAAGTATATTGCCGACTCGACGCAGTACCACTGTCCGGCAGGTTTGAGTGCTGCCGAGGAAGCGGAATTGGGCGCACTGGCGCGTGCCGCATATAACAGCGTCGGCTGTCGCGACTGGGGCCGGGTCGATGCAATGCTCGATGGCGCCGGTAATTTCCAGTTGCTGGAGGTGAATACGGTACCGGGTATGACCGGTCATTCACTGGTGCCGATGGCCGCCAAAGCCGCCGGTATGAGTTTTGATGAATTGGTTGTCGCGATTGTGAATGCCGCACGCGGGCGTATGCAGGAGGTGTCCGTTGGCCATTAAGGTCGAACGCCGCATGACTAAACGCAGCGCGAAAGCGGGGCGTCGCGGCGCGCACCGCAAGCCGGCTGCCGCGCAGTCCTGGCTGCCAAAAGCGGTGGGCACATTGCAAAGGTTGGCTGCCGGGGCTGCGCTGGTTACGGTGTCCTGGGGCCTGTTCAGTGCCTATCAGTGGTTTGCCACGCTGCCGGTAGAGCGGGTGATGTTTGCCGGAGAGCTGCGCCAAACCCATCAGGAGCGACTCGTCAAAGTCGTGCAGCCACTGCTGCAAAGCGGTTACTTCGCGCTCGACCTGAGCGCGATTCAGGGTGTGCTTGAACAGGAACTGTGGGTGTACCGCGCCACGGTGCAGCGGGTCTGGCCGATGCAGCTGCGCATCGACATTCAGGAGCAGGTGCCGATTGCACGTTGGGGCCGCGATGCCCTGATCAACCATCGCGGCGAACGCTTTCCGGTGGTGGTGCCGGATGCGGATCGGCTGCCGTTGCTGTCAGGGCCTGACGGTAGCGAGCGTTTGCTGATCGAGACCTACCACCAGTTACAGGCCCGTATGCAGCCCCACGGCCTGACGCCGCGTGAACTCGACCGCGACCGCACCGGCAACTGGCGGCTGCGTCTCGAAGGTGGTCAGCAGTTGGTACTCGGCCCGGAGGAGTTCACTGCAACACTGGACCGGTTTCTGGGCATGTACGGCGGTCTGGTTGGCGAAAAATTTAATGACGTGGCGCGTATTGATACGCGCTACAGCAACGGCATCGCGATTGCCTGGCGGTCGCAGTCAGTAGCCGGGCATTTGCAACAACGGCAAGGGGATAGAACACCATGAGCAACCCGGGAGCGGGCAACATGATCGTCGGACTGGATATCGGTACGTCCAAGGTCGTCGCGATTGTCGGCGCGATAAGCGAAAGCGGTGAGTTGGAAATTGTCGGTATCGGCACCCACCCCTCCCGCGGTTTGAAGAAAGGTGTGGTGGTGAATATTGAATCCACCGTGCAGTCGATTCAGCGCGCGATCGAAGAAGCCGAGTTGATGGCGGGTTGCCAGATTCACAGCGTGTATGTCGGTATCGCCGGCAGTCATATCCGCAGTCTGAACTCGCACGGCATTGTCGCGATCCGCGATCGTGAGGTTTATCAGTTGGATGTGGAGCGGGTTATCGACGCGGCGCAGGCGGTGGCTATTCCCGCCGATCAGAAGGTGCTGCACATCCTGCCGCAGGAGTTTGTGATCGACGAGCAGGAGGGCGTGAAGGAGCCGCTGGGCATGTCCGGCGTCCGTCTGGAAGCGAAGGTGCATCTGGTGACCTGCGCGGTCAATGCCGCCCAGAATATCGAGAAGTGTATCCGTCGCTGTAGCCTCGAAGTCGATGACATGATTCTGGAACAGCTCGCGTCGAGCTATTCGGTGCTTACCGAAGACGAGAAAGAACTCGGCGTGTGCATCGTCGATATCGGCGGCGGCACCACCGATATCGCCATCTTTACCGATGGCGCTATCAGGCATACCGGCGTGATTCCGATCGCCGGTGATCAGGTCACCAATGACATCGCGATGGCGCTGCGCACGCCGACCCAGCACGCCGAAGAGATCAAAATTAAATACGCCTGCGCGCTGACCCAGCTGGCGGCGGAGAACGAAACCATCAAAGTGCCCAGCGTCGGCGAGCGGCCGCCGCGGGATCTGAGCCGGCAGGCTCTGGCCGAGGTGGTCGAGCCGCGTTACGACGAGCTGTTCACGCTGGTGCAGGCGGAGTTGCGCCGCAGTGGTTATGAAGACCTGCTGGCGGCGGGCATCGTCCTTACCGGTGGCACGTCGAAAATGGAAGGCGTGCCGGAGCTGGCGGAAGAGATTTTTCATATGCCGGTCCGCATCGGCGTGCCGCAGGATATTCGCGGCCTGACCGACATCGTGCGCAATCCGATTTATGCAACCAGTGTCGGCCTGCTGCAGTACGGATTCCACCATCAGCTGCGGCAGCAGGGGAGCTCGCGCAGATCGGCGGGCATGCTGCGACGGATTAAGCAGTGGTTTCAAAGTAATTTTTAAGGGATTTCCGGAGTCGTCGGGCGACGGCTCCGGGATAGAACGCTGCCGCGGGCGCGGTGGCAATTCAATGTAAAGGGGAGCAACAACAATGGCTAAATTTGAACTGGTCGAAAATGCGCAGCAGGCTGCGGTCATCAAAGTTATCGGTATCGGTGGCGGCGGCGGCAACGCGGTAAAACACATGATTAACTGCTCGGTTGAAGGCGTTGAGTTTGTCTGCGCCAATACCGATGCGCAGGCATTGGCAAATGTCGATTCGAAAACCGTGCTGCAACTGGGCAGCGAAATTACCAAGGGTTTGGGTGCCGGCGCCGATCCTGACAAGGGCCGTCTTGCGGCATTGGAAGACCGCGACCGTATTGCGGAGATTCTTGAAGGCGCGGATATGGTGTTTATCACTGCGGGCATGGGTGGCGGGACCGGTACCGGTGGCGCACCGATTGTTGCGGAAGTGGCCAAGGAACTCGGCATTCTTACTGTCGCAGTTGTCACCAAGCCGTTCCCCTTCGAAGGCAAGAAGCGCATGAAGGTGGCGGAGCAGGGTATGGCGGAATTGCGTCAGCATGTCGATTCGCTGATCACTATTCCGAACGAGAAGCTGTTGCAGGTGCTGGGTGAGAAAACCACGCTGCTGGACGCGTTTAAAGCAGCCAACGACGTATTGCTGGGCGCGGTGCAGGGTATTGCCGACCTGATTATCCGCCCGGGCATGATCAACGTCGATTTCGCGGATGTGCGCACGGTGATGTCAGAAATGGGTATGGCGATGATGGGCAGCGGCCACGCTTTTGGTGAAAACCGGGCCCGCGAAGCGGCTGAAGCGGCAATTCGTAGCCCGCTGCTGGAAGACGTCAACCTGATGGGCGCCCGCGGTATTCTGGTTAATATCACCGCTGGCCTGGACCTGTCTCTTGGCGAGTTTAACGAAGTTGGCGACACGATCGAAGAACTTGCTGGCGCGAACGCGACAGTCGTGGTGGGTACGGTTATCGACCCGACCATGTCTGAAGAGCTGCGGGTCACCGTGGTAGCGACCGGTCTGGATGCGGAAGTGGTGGAGCAGGAAACGCTGAAAGTGATCAAAAATGAACCGGCTGAAGCCAGCGCGAAGTCAGATTTCCGCTCGCTGGACCGGCCGACCATTGTACGTCGCTCCAAGGCGTCGAATGCAGCGGTCGCGCAGGAACTTGATGAGCCGGTGTCCAAGGAAGGCATGGAATACCTTGATATTCCTGCATTTTTACGTCGCCAGGCAGATTGAACCAGTTCACAGTTTTTAACATGAAGATTTGTTGAAAAGTGTGAGAACTGGTAACATGCGCCGCTTTATACCCACTGTGCGTGGCCCTTAGAGCAATAGGTAGTATCGTCATGATCAGGCAGCGAACATTAGCGAATGCAATTCGTGCAACCGGCATCGGTCTGCATACCGGCGACAAGGTCTACCTGACCCTGTTACCTGCCCCTGTGGATACAGGCATTGTTTTTCGTCGCACCGACCTCAACCCGGTAGTTGAGGTTCGTGCCTGCGCTGATAATGTCGGTGATACCACACTGTCGACCACATTGGTCAATGGTGATGTTCGGGTTTCAACAGTGGAGCACCTGCTGTCGGCTATGGCCGGACTGGGAATCGACAATGCCTACGTCGAGATCAGTGCGCCTGAAGTGCCGATTATGGATGGCAGCGCCGGTCCGTTTGTGTTCCTGATCCAGTCCGCTGGTATCGAAGAGCAGAACGCACCGAAACAGTTTATCCGCATCAAACGCCCGATAACCGTCAAAGACGGTGACAAGATCGCCCGTTTTCTCCCCTTTAACGGGTTTAAGGTGAGTTTCACCATTGATTTTGATCACCCTGTTTTTCATAACCGGGCTGCGAAAGCGGAGTTCGATTTTTCCAGCACATCGTTTGTTAAAGAAGTGAGCCGTGCGCGGACCTTCGGTTTTATGCACGAGATTGAGTATCTGCGCTCCAAGGGATTGGCACGCGGCGGTAGCGTCGACAATGCGATTGTTGTCGACGAGTACCGCATTCTCAACGAAGACGGTCTGCGTTACGAAGATGAGTTTGTGAAGCATAAGGTACTGGACGCTATCGGCGACCTGTACCTGTTGGGACACAGCCTGATCGGTGAATTCCGCGCCCATAAATCGGGGCATGCGCTCAACAACGCAGTGGTGCGTGCATTGATCGCCGATACCGATGCCTGGGAGCGTGTTACCTTTGAAGAAGACGCAGCGGAAGTGCCCATCAATTATATGGCGACTGCCGCAGTTTAACTTCTGCGCATATTGAAGAAGGCGGGCTCAGGTCCGCCTTTTTTGTACCTGTCGATAGGGTCGTGAGGCCTCCGCGTGAGAGAGGTCTCAGGCAGTTGCCTGAAACCGCCTCCCGCTGCGGGTTTCGTGGCAATTTCGACCTGCTTATGACATATTGCGCGCTTGATTTTTAGCCCATCGGCCCCGATTTAACGGGTTCCGACCGTTTCCTATTTTCTAATACGCACAATATCTGGCAGAGATGATTTCGAACGTCTTCAAGAAAGTTTTCGGCAGTAAAAACGACCGTGAAATAAAACGCATGGGTAAGTTGGTGGCCGCCATCAACGAGCTCGAGCCCGGGATTCAGGCTGAATCAGATGCCCAACTGCGCGCCAGAACCGACGATCTGAAAGCCCGGCTCGCTGCCGGTGAAACCACAGATGCACTATTACCTGAAGCATTTGCGATGGTGCGCGAGGCCGCGCGGCGGACTTTAGGGCTGCGCCATTTTGATGTGCAGATGCTCGGTGGTATCACCCTGCACGAGGGTCGTATCGCCGAGATGCGCACCGGTGAAGGTAAAACGCTGGTAGCGACCTTACCCGTGTACCTGAATGCCTTAACCGGTAACGGTGTGTTTGTTGTGACAGTAAACGATTATCTGGCGGCGCGGGATGCCGGCTGGATGCGTCCGGTGTATGAATTTCTCGGCATGACCGTTGGCGTGGTGGTCTCCGGCCAGAGCAGCGACGAGAAGCGTGCGGCCTACGCTTGCGATATCACCTACGGTACTAACAACGAGTTCGGTTTTGATTATCTGCGCGACAATATGGCGTTCGCGTTAGAAGACCGTTTTCAGCGGGCGCTGCATTTTGCCATTATCGATGAAGTCGATTCGATACTGATCGACGAGGCGCGTACGCCACTGATTATTTCCGGTCCGGCGGAAGATAGCTCATCGCTGTACAAGCGCATGAATGCGATGATTCCGAAGCTGCGCCCGGAAACCGAAGTTGATGAAGGTCACTACACCATCGACGAAAAGCAGCGTCAGGTTGAGCTGAATGAAGCCGGTCACGAATTTGTCGAGGAGATGTTGCGCGAAGACGGCTTGCTGGAAGAGGGTGAAAGCCTCTACGCCGCGACCAATCTGAATTTACTGCATCACGTGCACTCGGCATTGCGCGCCCATGTGCTGTACCAGCGCGATGTGCAATATATTGTGCAGGACGGGCAGGTGATGCTGATCGACGAGCATACCGGTCGCAGCATGCCGGGCCGGCGCTTGTCAGAGGGTCTGCATCAGGCGCTGGAAGCGAAGGAAAAAGTCTCGATTCAGGCGGAAAGCCAGACGCTGGCATCGACCACTTTTCAGAACTACTTCCGGCTGTTCGATAAGCTCGCCGGTATGACCGGTACCGCCGATACCGAAGCGTTTGAATTCAATCAGATCTATGGTTTGGATGTTGTGGTCATTCCCACCAACGTTCCCATGCAACGCAAAGACTTTAACGATCTGGTATTTCTCAGCAAGGATGAGAAATACGATGCGATTGTTGATCAGGTAAAAGAGTTTGTCGAAGGTAAAGCGCCGGTGCTGGTGGGGACCGCGTCGATAGAAACTTCTGAGGAAATGTCGCGCCGGTTCCAGAAAGCCGGAATTGAGCACAAGGTGCTCAACGCCAAGTTTCACGAGAAAGAAGCGGAAATTATCGCCCAGGCCGGGCGTCCGGGTGTGGTGACGATTGCAACCAACATGGCCGGTCGCGGTACCGATATTGTGTTGGGTGGCAGTCTCGAAGCTGAATTAGCCGAGGCCGGCGAGATCGATGCGGCGCGCAAAGAACAAATCACGCGTGAATGGCAGCAGCGGCATGACGCGGTTATTGCGGCAGGTGGTCTGCACATCGTCGGTACCGAACGCCATGAATCGCGCCGTATCGATAACCAGCTGCGCGGCCGCTCCGGTCGACAGGGCGACCCCGGTGTTTCGCGTTTCTTCCTGTCACTGGAAGATGACTTGATGCGTATTTTTGCGTCGGATCGTATCCGCGGCATTATGCAGGCGCTGGGTCTGGAAAAAGGCGAAGCGATTGAGCACCGCATGGTGAGCAACGCGATTGAGAAAGCGCAGCGCAAAGTTGAAGGCCGCAACTTTGATATTCGTAAGCAGCTGCTTGAATACGATGATGTTGCCAACGACCAGCGACAGATTATTTATCAGCAGCGCATGGAGTTACTGGAAGCCGAAGATATCTCTGCGATGATCCGCGATATTCGTGGTGACGTCGTCAGCGGTGTGATCGATGAATGTATTCCGCCGATGAGTCTGGTGGAACAGTGGGATGTGCCGGCGCTGGAAAACCGTTTGCGTGCCGAGTTCGCCGTCGAGTTACCGATACAGCAGTGGCTGGACGCTGATGAGACCCTGCACGAAGAATCGTTGCGACGGCGCATTGCCGAGGCAATTGATGCCGCCTATGAGGAAAAGGCGGCGGGCATCGGTGCGGATATGCGCACTGTAGAGTGCCATATCATGCTGCAGGTGCTCGACAATTTGTGGAAAGAACACTTGGCGACGATGGACCATTTGCGCCATGGTATTCACCTGCGTGCATTTGCCCAGAAGAATCCCAAGCAGGAATACAAGCGCGAAGCCTTCGAGCTGTTCGGGCAGATGCTGGAAAACCTGAAGTTTGAAGTTACGCGTTTTCTGTCGCACGTACAGATCCAGCGTCACGAAGAAGTTGAAGAGCTGGAGCGGCAGCGTCGCGAAGCCGATGCGCGTCAGGCGATGGAGTTTCAGCACGATGAGGCCTCCGCGCTGGATGCGCCGCCGGCAGGATCGCCGGAAATGGCGGCGCCGCCCGCCGGGCCTGCACCGAAGCAGCCGGTTGTGCGCGAGGAAAGAAAAGTCGGTCGCAACGAACCCTGCCCCTGCGGCTCGGGTAAAAAATACAAACAATGTCACGGTAAGCTCGGCGGTTAATTAGCAGATGGCGGTAGGAAGCGGAGAGATTGGCCCGTTGCAGGTAATTGACGGTGTGCGGCTGGGTATCGCCGCCGCCGGTATCAAGAAGCCGGGCCGGAATGACCTGTTATTAATCGAGCTGGCGCCCGATACCCGGGTTGCTGCGGTGTTTACCCGCAACCAGTTTCGCGCGGCGCCGGTGCAGGTGGCGGAGCGGCATCTCGGCCTGGCGCAGCCGCGCTACTGCATTGTGAATACCGGCAACGCCAACGCCGGCACCGGTGAGCGCGGATTATCGGATGCGATGGCCACCTGCGAAGCAGTCGCCGAAATGACCGGTACCAGCAGCGCGGAAGTGTTGCCGTTCTCAACCGGGGTGATCGGCGAATTCCTACCCATGCAGCGGCTGCTCGACGGCTTGCCTGCGGTATTCAAAGCATTGGATGAAAACGCCTGGTTGCATGCCGCCAGCGCGATTATGACCACCGATACCCGACCGAAAGCCGCGTCAACCCGGTTTGAGGCCGGCGATGACACGATCAGTATCACCGGCATCGCCAAGGGCGCCGGTATGATTCGCCCCGATATGGCGACGATGCTGGCGTATATCGGCACTGACCTCGCGATTGAGCAGTCGCTGCTGCAGCAGGCGCTGAAGGTCGCGGCCGATGCCTCCTTTAACCGCATCACCATCGACGGCGACACCTCGACCAACGATGCCTGTGTACTTTTTGCCACCGGCCATGCCGGCAACGCGGAACTGAGCTCGGATACCTCGCCCCTGTTTCAGCAGTTCCAGCATGAACTCATCCGGGTGTGTCAGGATCTGGCGCAGGCGATCGTCCGCGACGGTGAGGGCGCGACGAAATTCGTCACCGTGCGGGTGGAAGGCGGAGCCGATTCGGCCGAATGTTTGAAGACCGCGATGACGATTGCCGAGAGCCCGCTGGTCAAGACCGCACTGTTTGCCAGCGATCCGAACTGGGGCCGGATTCTCGCCGCGGTGGGCCGTGCCGGCGTCGACGGCTTGGCGGTTGTGGATGTGAGGATCTGGCTGGGCGATTTATTGTTGGCGGAAAACGGCGGCCGCGCGGCGGGGTATAGCGAGTCGGCGGCGCAGCGGTTGATGAATGAAGAAGAGATTGTGATTACGGTGGATCTCGGTAGAGGGGATGCCTCAGAAACTGCCTGGACCACCGATCTGTCCCACGACTATATTCGCATCAATGCCGAATATCGTACCTGAAAACGCAGCACCCCGGGCGGCGCTGCATGTGGCAGTGGGTGTCATTCTCGGCGCTGATCAAAAAGTACTACTTTCAAAGCGCGCGAAGAATGCTCATCAGGGCGGGCTGTGGGAGTTCCCCGGCGGTAAGGTCGATAGCGGCGAAACGGTAGCGCAAGCCCTGTTGCGGGAGTTGGAGGAAGAGCTCGGCATCCGCATTCATCTGCAATCGATCAAGCCGCTCATAGAGGTGTCCCATGACTACGGTGACCGTCAGGTATTGCTCGATGTGTGGACTATCGATGGGTTCAGTGGCGAACCGTCAGGGCGCGAAGGGCAGCTTG
>JBFJYC010000101.1:0-10343 GCA_041622815.1 Spongiibacteraceae bacterium
GAACGCTTGCCGACTGCGATTCGTACCGTCTCGATCACCATCGGCCGCCTGCGCCGCAGCTTCAACAGCATCCGCGAAGAAATTGAACGTGAGGTCGGTGCCGATGAAATTCGTGCCGACCTGCACAATGAAGCGGTAATGGAATCGCTGAATAAGACCGGCCAGCAGCTCTCCGATATGCAGACCGAGATCCGGTCCGGCGCCGCGAAGGCCGCCGCAGAAGTGCGCGAGCTGCATGACGAGCTGCATGGCCCGCTGACCGATCCGGACAAAAAATCTTGATTAAAAGCGACGCCGAATCCGACCCGGGGCAGCCGCTGGTCGCCCACCTCACTGAACTGCGCGACCGCCTGTTGCGCTGCATACTAACCATTCTCGCGATCACGCTGGGGCTGATGTTTTTTGCCAACGACATCTACGCCTTTGTCGCCGCGCCGCTGAACCGCTATCTGCCCGAGGGCAGCACTATGATTGCCACCGAGGTAGCGTCCACCTTTCTGGCGCCGTTCAAACTTGTATTAGTGGTGTCCATTTGCCTGTCAATGCCGCTGATTCTGCACCAGCTGTGGTCTTTTATTGCACCGGGCTTGTACAAGAAAGAGCAGCGCATTGCCGTACCGCTACTGCTATCCAGTATCGTATTGTTCTACGCCGGTCTGGCCTTCGCCTACTACGTGGTATTCCCGCTGGTATTCGAGTTCTTCGCCAGTATCACACCCGCCGGTGTCGCCTACACGCCGGATATCTCCAGGTTTCTCGATACCGCCTTAAAACTGTTTATGGCCTTCGGCATCGCCTTTGAAATTCCGGTGGCAACTGTACTGCTGATCGCCGCCGGCGCTGTCAGCGCCGAAAGCCTCGCACAAAAACGCCCCTACGTGTTTCTCGGTTGTTTTGTTTTGGGGATGTTGCTGACACCGCCGGATATCATTTCGCAATGCCTGCTCGCGGTGCCGATGTGGTTGCTGTTTGAATCCGGGCTTTGGTTCAGCCGGTTTTTTGTCAGGCCTGAAGCGGATGATGCGACGGCCTGAACGCCCTAGGTGTATTCCTGATACACCGTCGACAGGTTTTCAAAGCGGGTGTATTCGCCGATAAAGCTTAAACGCGCGGTATCGATCGGGCCGTTGCGCTGCTTACCGATAATAATTTCCGCGGTACCCGCGTCCGGCGATTCCTCGTTGTAGACCTCATCACGGTAGATAAACATGATCACGTCGGCGTCCTGCTCGATAGCGCCCGATTCCCGCAGATCGGCGTTGATCGGCCGCTTGTTCGGGCGATTTTCCAATGCCCGGTTGAGCTGCGACAGCGCCACCACCGGACAATTGAACTCTTTGGCCATGCTTTTCAGCGAGCGGCTGATTTCAGAAATTTCAGCGGTACGGTTATCACCGCCCTTGCCCGATACCTGCATTAATTGCAGATAGTCGATCATGATCATCGACAGGTCGCCCTGCTCGCGTTGCACACGGCGGGCGCGGGCGCGCATTTCGGTCGGCGACAACGACGGTGTATCGTCGATAAACAGCGGCCGGTCTTTGAGGCGCGACACCGCGCTGGTTAATTTCGGCCAGTCCTCGTCGATCAGCTTGCCGGTACGCAGCCGGGTCTGATGAATTTTTCCGACCGACGACATCATCCGCAACATCAGCTGCTCCGCGGACATTTCCATGCTGAATACCAGCACCGGTGCGTCGCCGGTGAGCACCGCGTTTTCGACCAGGTTCATCGCAAAACTGGTTTTACCCATCGACGGCCTGGCCGCAACGATGATCAGGTCGGTTTTCTGTAAACCCGACGTCAGCTGGTCGAGGCGGTCATAGCCGGTAGAAACCCCGGTGATATCAGCATCGCTGCGAAACAGCTCGTCGATCCGGTCAACCACCGACTTCAGCAACGGTGTGATTGCGCGCGGGCCGCCCTCTTTGGTCTGACCTTCCAGAATCTGGGTCAGTTCGCGCTGTGATTCTTCCAGCAGCGCATCACTGTCGCGACCGTCAGGATTAAAACTGTAGTCGGTGATCGCACTTGCGGCCTTAATCAGCGCGCGCCGGATCGCGTATTCATGGACCTTTTCGGCGTAGGCGCGGACATTGGCGACGCTCGGCGTTGCAGCCGCCATTTCGGCGATATATTGCACGCCGCCGACCTGATCGAGCTCACCATGTTTGTCGAGGTCTTCAGCGGCCGTCAGTATATCGGCGGGACGCTGCTCGCCGATCAGACGGGCGATAGCGGCGAATATACGGCGGTGTGACGGCGCGTAGAAGTCACCTTCGCGCACGATATCGGCGATGGTGTCCCAGGATTCGTTGTTGACCAGCACCGCGCCGAGCACGGACTGCTCGACACTCATGGAATGGGGTGGCATGCCGCCGGTGGCGATACCGTCGTCGTCAAACAACGGTGGCGGATCGTAGGGCTGGTAGTCCTGCTCGGCCTCCAACGGTATCTCCCGGGATGATTAGTGTGAGGGGGCCGGTAATTGTCGCTCAGCCACCCTCAGATTGGGAGGGGAATTGCGGAGAATTACTCCGCTTCTTCGATACCGACGACAGCGAAGCTGACAGCCTGCGTGACGTCCGGGTGGACCTGAATATCCACTTCGTAGGTACCCAGTGTACGAATCGTACCCTCGGGCATTTTCACTTCCGCACGCTCAATTTCAACGCCGGCAGCGGTAATCGCATCGGCGATGTTCTGGGTGCCGATAGAGCCGAACAGTTTGCCCTCTTCACCGGCATTGGCGGTGATGGTCAGCAGACCCAAGCCGTGCAACGTCTCAGCACGGGCGCGGGCGATGCCCAGCTTCTCGGCTTCGGCAGCTTCCAACTCGGCGCGGCGGGCTTCGAATTTCTCGATATTCGGAGCCGTGGCAGATACTGCTTTCCCGAATGGAATCAGGTAGTTACGACCAAAGCCACCTTTCACCTGAACGCGATCGCCCAGCTTGCCCAGTGTGCCGACAGTCTCTAATAAGATGACCTGCATGATTTTCTCCTAGCTCCCGGCGCCACGGCTTCGCGACGCCCAATTTTAAAAACTTACTTTTGCTGCGGCGGCTGGTTGTTTTGCAACCGGCCGCGAAAATTTATCCAACTGTCCAGCACTGCAACCATCATCAGCACAACGCGCATACCGTCGAGCATTAACAGCGCCAGATATAACATGACCAGCCAGCTGCCACTCATCTTGCGCAAGCCGACCACGCCGTGGGCCAGACACAAGCCGGCAACCAATAGCGGCGCGGTGACGATGGTTGACCACAACCTGTAATCGTCCCCTGCATTGACCAGCAACAATCCCACACCGGCCAACGCCAAAACAAAACTCTGCGGCAGGCGCAAGCTATGCATCTCGCGCTGAAACCCGCCCGGGTTATACAGCAGCGACTGCCACCAACGCGCCAGTAACAAGCTCACCAGCACACTACCGACATTGCTCAATCCGATCAGCCCCGCTACTGCGGTCGCCGAAGGCAGCGCCATCGCGGCGGCGGCATTCCCTTCCTGCTGCACTTTGTCCATAAAGCGCTGCAGCACTTCCATTATCGCAGCCAGCTGCTCGGCGCCGAGCGTCGACATCAGCACGGCTGTGACGAACCCCGACAGCGTCGCCGCCGCCAGCGCCCACGTCCAACTGGCCGAGCTGCGCAGCGCTAAGGCAGCAAATGCAGCGCCGGTAACCGCCGCTGCCGGACCGATATCGCGCCCCATCACTGCAATCACTAACGCGGGCAGCAAGGTCCAGAGCAGCACAATGCCGCCCTGAGTGCCGCCCTTGCGCAGCGTGACCAGCGCCACCGTGGCGGCGCTGACCCAAACAAACAGCATGCTGCCGACTCCGAGCACGGAGACGGCGACCGCCTGCGTGCGGCCCCGCATCACAAATTCAGCAAAGGCACGCATCAATTAAAAACCGTTAGCCGGGGGAAAACCTCCCCCGCAACACTTAGCCGTGCTGGTCGGTGTAAGGCAGTAACGCCAGATACCGTGCCCGCTTAATAGCGGTAGACAGTTGGCGCTGGTATTTCGCTTTGGTGCCGGTGATCCGGCTCGGCACAATCTTGCCGGTCTCAGACACATAGGCCTTCAATGTTTCCAGATCTTTGTAATCGATCTCGGTAACACCCTCAGCGGTGAACCGGCAAAACTTACGACGTCTAAAGAAACGTGCCATATCAAGCCTCCGCTGTTTCAGTTGATTCTGTGGGTTTGTCGTCAGACTGGTCGTCGCTGCTATCGCTGCGCGGACGCTCTTCACGCTCCGGACGGCTGCTGCGGCGCTCACGACCTTCACGCTCCTGCTTCATAATCAGCGACTCTTCAGTCACCGGGCCATCCTGACGGATCACCATATTACGCAGCACCGCGTCGTTGAATCGAAAATTGGTGTTGAGTTCTTCCAATGCCTCGGCAGTCGCCTCGACATTCATCAGCACATAATGCGCTTTGTGGATTTTCTCGATGGGGTAGGCAAGCTGACGGCGCCCCCAGTCTTCCAGGCGGTGAACGCTGCCGCCGTCTTTGGTGATCGTCGCTGTATAGCGCTCGATCATACCGGGTACCTGCTCGCTCTGGTCCGGGTGGACCATGAACACGATCTCGTAGTGTCGCATTGTAACTCCCTGTGGTTGAGCCACCCGTCCCGACAAAGGCGGTGTGGCAGGGTAACGGCCAGCCCGGAATGGGTCAGGGTCCGCAAAATAAAGGCGCGCGATTGTAGTGATTCAGGCTTGCAAATGCAATGCCGGCGCACTCAGCGGTTCAATTTAGCCGTTGCCGCTGCGCTTCGAACAGACAAATACCGGTGGCAACCGAGACATTGAGGCTTTCAACCGTGCCCGACATCGGCAATTTCGCGAGAAAATCACAGGCTTCGCGGGTCAGGCGGCGCAGGCCGCTGCCCTCTGCGCCCATCACGATACCGACCGGGCCGGACAAATCCACGTCATAAATCAGCTGTTCCGCCTCACCGGCGGCCCCGACCAGCCAGATACCGGCACTTTTCAGCTGCGCCAGCGTCCGCGCCAGATTGGTAACCTGCACGAAGGGCACGCTCTCAGCGGCGCCACAGGCAACTTTACGCACGGTGGCATTAAGCCCTGCCGCGTTATCTTTGGGCGCCAGCACCAGCTGCACACCGGCGGCATCGGCCGAACGCAGGCAGGCCCCGAGGTTATGCGGGTCAGTGACGCCGTCCAGAACCAGAATCAAAGCCGTACTTTCGAGACCGCTCAGGAATGCCGGGATGCCGGTCTCATCCAGCACCGGGGCGGTGCCGGCCTGCAGCTCAAGCACCACGCCCTGGTGCTTGCCGTCAACCAGTTCGCTGAGCTCCGCCGCGGAGCGCTGCACGATGGTGACACCGCGATCCCGGGCTAAATCGGTCACACCCTGCAGACGCTGATCGCGCCGGTTCGACTGCGCGTACAGGCAGGTAAAGTCATCCTCATTGCGCTGCAAGGCCGCGCGCACCGCGTGCAAGCCGAATATTTTCATCGCGCCGGCCACCGCGGAATCAGCGACGTTTGCCGGAACCGCGACCCTTGCCGCCGCCTTTGGCTTTTTTGCCCGGCACACGGGCGCCGCCGCCCTTATCTTTGCCTTCCGCCGGCTTGCCGCCACCTTTCGATTTGCGTTTGCCGCGGGCTTTGCGGGCCGCCACTTTACTCACCGGCGAGGGCCCGCCGCTGCCGCCACCGGGCTGATCAACCAGACCGAGATCAATTTTGCGGTCATCCAGATCGACCCGCAGCACTTTCACCTTGATGATATCGCCGAGCTGATAGCTGCGGCGGCTGCGCTCCCCGACCAGACGCTGCTTGGCCGCGTCGAAAACAAAATAGTCTTTGCCGAGACCGGTGATATGCAACATACCTTCGATATACAGCGGCTTAAGCTCCGCAAACAGCCCGAAGCTGGTTACCGCAGTGACCAGCGCCTCGAACTCATCGCCGACATGCTGGCGTAAGAACTCACATTTCAGCCATGCCATCACATCGCGGCTGGCATCGTCGGCACGACGCTCGGCCATGGAGCAATGCTCACCGAGGGCGGCCATGGCCTGCGCGTCATAGGGGTAGGCGGATTTGAGGCTGTATTTCTTCGCCCAGCGTTCCTTGGGCAGCAGTTTTTTGTTGAGACCGGCACGAATCGCATAGCGCAGGGCCCGGTGCACCAGCAGATCGGGATACCGCCGGATCGGCGAGGTGAAATGCGCATAGGCATCGTAGCTGAGCCCGAAATGGCCCTGATTGTCGGGCTGGTACACCGCCTGACTCAGCGAGCGCAGCATCATCGTCTGAATCACCGTGTGATCCGGGCGCTCGCTGACAGACTCCAGCAATGTCCGGTAATCAATCGGCGTCGGCTTATCGCCACCAGCCAAATGCAGCCCGATCTCGCCGAGAAACGCCCGTAAATTCTTCAGCCGGGTCTCGCTGGGCCCCTCGTGCACACGGAACAGACCGGGCAGATCAAGCTCTCCGAGCACTTTCGCGGTGGCGACATTCGCCAGCAGCATACACTCTTCGATAATGCGGTGGGCATCGTTGCGGTAAACCGGATCGATCGAGGCCAACCGGCCCTCGTCATCAAAGCTGGCGCGGGTTTCGACCGTTTCAAACTCGATGGCACCACGCTTCTTGCGCGCGCCCAACAGGGCGTGAAACAGGCTCTGCAGGTCGCGCAGCGGCCCCATCACCGGGCCGATAGAAGCCGGCAGCTCGATGCCGTCAGCACCGATCATACCGAGCGCCGCCGCGACCTGGGTGTAGGTGAGACGCGCCTTGGAGTGCATCACGGCTTCAAAAAAGCGGTAACCGGTCAGCTTGCCGTTGGCGCTGATAGTCATTTCCGCGACCATGCACAGGCGGTCAACCGCCGGCTTCAGTGAGCACAGGCCGTTGGAGAGCGCCTCGGGCAACATCGGCACAACCCGGTCCGGGAAATACACAGAGGTCGCGCGCAGCTGCGCCTCATCGTCCAGCGCCGAACCGGGCCGCACGTAATGGGAAACATCTGCGATGGCGACCCAAAGGCGCCAACCGCCGCCTTTGCGCGGCTCACAGTAGACCGCATCGTCAAAGTCGCGGGCGTCTTCACCGTCGATTGTGACCAGCGGCAAGGCGCGCAGATCGACGCGGTATTTTTTGTCTTTTTCGGTAGGCTCTGTCGCCAGCGCCTGCGCCTCGTCGATCGCCGCCTGCGGCCACTCAAACGGCACATCATGGCTGCGCAGGGCGACCTCGGTGGCAACACCGGCGGCGTCTTCACCGCCGAGCACCTCCAGTACCCGGCCGGCGGCGGATTTGCGCCAGGTCGGCTGTGCGGTGATCTCCACCAGCACAAAATCGCCGTCACGGGCGCCATTGGCGTCAGCCTCAGCAATTTCAACGGGATGCGGAATACGGCTGTTGTCCGGCGCCACAAAATCGGTCACCGGGTCGCTGTGGAAGCGCCCGACCAACTGTGTGGTGTTGCGCTGCAGCACCTCGACAATACGGCCTTCCTGACGACCGCGGCGGTCAAAGCCGGTCACCTCAACACCGACCAAATCGCCGTTGAAAACACCGCGCATCTGGCCCGCAGTCAGAAAGATGTCGTCAGGCTCACCATCGATCACCAGAAAGCCATAGCCGTCGCGATGGCCCTGCACCGTGCCGATCACCGTATTGCTGCTATCGGGCAGCGCAAAGCCGCCTTTGGCGCGGCGCAACTGGCGGTCGCGCACCATCGCATTCAGCCGTCGGCGCAGGGCCTCCAGCGAATCTTCGTCGCTCAGGCCGAGTTTTTCAGCGATTGCGTCATACCCGATCTCATCGTCTGTGATGAGATCGGCGATATGTTCCCGGCTGGGTATAGGGTTTTTGTAATTAGCAGCTTCGCGTGAGGCGTGGGGATCTGAGGTCTTGCGGCGTTTTGCCATTTAAAGGATTACTAGTGGAAACATGGGGCGGAGTATACGCCCACATTGACATTCACCCAACCGATCATTAAATTGCGCGCCTCGGATTTACCGTGCCTCCTGCCCAGGTGGTGAAATTGGTAGACACGCCAGCTTCAGGTGCTGGTCCTCGCAAGGGGGTGGAGGTTCAAGTCCTCTCCTGGGCACCACTCAAACCTTCGGTTTTCGCGCTGCCTCAACAGCAGTCGGGACTGCCGGCCACCAATCACAGATTGGCGGCGTTCGCTCCGCGCGGAGCAGTGCTCCGCAAAAACGCGGCGGCTCACCCTCTCCCGGGTACCATTTCAAACGTTTCAGCTTTATTACCGCTTCTGTAGGGCGTACGTCAGCGCGCCACGGCCGGCTAAAGGCGGCCCTACAGAGTAATCTTCCGGGCAGCGGTGATAGACTCACACGCTTGCCGGCAGCAGGACTGAATGCGCCGCGCAATTAGCTGCAGTTCTAATAATAAGTTGGAGTCAAAAAAAAATGGTTGGTGCTCGAAAGCTGGTTGCGTTAATTGCCGTCATGCAGTGCATGGTGTTGCAAGCGGCGCCCCAACTGGAAGAGGTTTTGGTTACCGCCCAGAAGCGCGAGCAGAACCTGCAGGAGGTCCCTGTCTCTATCGGCGTGATGACCGCCGACGCCTTAAAAAACCTGGATATTACCAACAGTCAGGATCTCGAGATCGCAGTACCCGGCCTGCAGTTTGCTACCAGCAATACCAATCGCGGCGAAGGTTTTTCGATACGTGGTGTGGGCACGTTCAGCTATTCGGACGGCGTCGAGCAAAGTGTCAGCCTTGTCGTCGATGAGGTAGTACTGGGGCGCGCCGGCGCCAGTGCCGGCGACATGCTGGACATCAACCGAATAGAGATACTGCGCGGCCCGCAGGGCATGCTGTTCGGCAAAAACGCGACCGCCGGACTGGTGCACGTGATCGGCAATCGCCCGCATTTTGATGCCGGCGAACTACAAATTCGCACCGGCACCACCCAGCGCAAAAACAGCTACGGTGGTGACGAAAGCAAAATAGAGCTGGTCGCCAATCAGCCTTTGGCCGACAACCTGGCCGCACGTCTGGTGCTGACCAAAAATAAGCGCGATGCCTGGATAGAGAATATTGGTCCCACCCGTCAGGACCTGAACGGGATGCAGGAGAAAGGCGCCAAAATAAAAGTCTTGTGGGAACCCAGTGATATGCTCGATTTCTACCTGATCGCCGACAAGTCGGAGCGCGAAGGCATCTGCTGTGCATACACCACCCGGATTACACCTGAGGGCAATTACCTGCGAGAACAGTCGGCGCCTGTAGTGGCCAGCCCGACCAACGAACAGGCCAATCAGGACGGCGATAATTTTCTCTACAGTACATTGAAGGGTGGCTCACTCGCCGCCAATTGGCAGTTGGGCGACTACACCCTGACCAGTATCAGCGCCAAGCGCAGCTTCTTCAGTAATGACAACGCCGAGCCGGACTTAATCCCGATCGAATTGTTGAACCACAATTACGGAGGGGTCGATCAGGAGCAGTTCACCCAGGAATTCCGCGTGGCCTATACGGGTTCAGACCGGTACGACTACGTGCTGGGTTTTTATTATTTCGGGCAGGAAATGGACGGCTTTATCGAGCAAGTGACCAGCGCGGCCATTCTGTCTCCCGGCGCCGAAAGCAATGCGATTGCGGCACTGCTGGCTAATACCGCCCCCGGTGGTCGTGGTGGCCGGCAAATGCAGAACCATACCGAGACAGACAGCTACTCGCTGTTCGGGCAGGTGAACTTCACCATTACCGACACCTTGCGTGGTTTGGTGGGTATGCGGTACACCGAAGAATCTCTGGAATACGACTATGTGCGCAAAGAAGCCGACGGCGCAACCATTGGCTTGCCACCTCCGATTGAGTTCGACGGCACCGCCGACACGCAGGAGTTAGCCTGGCGAGTGGGGCTTCAATACGATCTGCAGGAGCACAGCATGCTGTACTTTACGGTGTCGCGCGGTTTCAAGGGTGCGGGCGTCGACCTGCTGGCGGATTCCAATTCGCCGGACGAAGTAGAGATCGATCCGGAAGTGGTAGACAGCTATGAGCTGGGCATCAAGTCGATGTTGTTTGAGCAGCGCGTGATGCTGAATGCCTCGATCTACTATTCGGATTTTACCGACTTTCAGGCGCAGACCTTCGACATCAGCGCATTGATACCGGCCTACAAGGCCACCAATGCCGGTCGCCTGACCTCACGCGGCGTGGAATTGGATTTTCAGGCGCAGGTATCAGAGGGCTGGCAGCTCAGCGGTGGCTTTTCCTATATCCGGGCGGTGTTTGAAGACTTCTTTCCCACCACCTGCTACCCCGACCAGCCGCAGAGCGATGACCCCGAGCAGGGTTGTAC
>JBFJYC010000102.1:0-10332 GCA_041622815.1 Spongiibacteraceae bacterium
CGATTGGTTTCGCCGCTCATCGCCGACACCACCACCACTATCTGGTCGCCGCCGCGGCTGAACGCTGCCACTTTCGCCGCCACTGCCTCAATCCGCTCGAGACTGCCCACGGAGGTGCCGCCGAACTTTTGAACGATTACCGCCATGAGGGATGGGCTACCAAGTCACTAAAAAAGAAATCTATCATCTCAAACCTGTTAGTTAAAGCCGATGACTTACTGTCAACGAGGCCGGCTAGCTGCCGGCGAGTACGCCGCGCGCAGCATCCAACGCCGCGGGTATCGCGGCCGGATCAGTGCCACCACCCTGCGCCATGTCCGGCCGGCCGCCACCTTTACCGCCGACGGCAGCGGCGGCCGCTTTCATAATATCGCCGGCTTTAAGCTGCCCGGTGAGGTCTTTGCTGACACTACACACCAGCGACACCTTGCCATCCGCCGCGCTCGCCAGCAGTACCACACCGCTGCCGATACGACTCTTAAAATCATCCATGGCGGTGCGCAGGCCGCCGGTATCCAAGCCGTCGAGTTGCAATGCAAGCAAGGCAATATCACCTACCTTTTCAAGCTGCGACATCGGATCACCACCGCTGCCCTGTGTCGCCAGCTTCGCCTTCAGCTGCTCGACCTCTTTTTCCAAAGCGCGCTGTGCCGTCAACAGCCCCTGCACTTTGTCTGCCAGTTGTTCCGGCGCGGTCTTCAGCAATCTGGCCACACCGCCGAGCCGGTCCTCAGCGTCGGTCAATAGCGTTTCGGCGCTCGCCCCGGTGACCGCTTCGATGCGACGCACACCCGAGGCGATGCCGGATTCCGACACAATATGCAGCAGGCCGATATCGCCGGTGCGCACGACATGGGTGCCGCCGCACAATTCCACCGAAAAGCCGTCGCCCATACTGAGCACACGCACATCGTCGCCATACTTTTCGCCGAACAGCATCATTGCACCGCGTTCGCGGGCGGTTTCCATGTCCGTGACCAGCGTTTCAACCGCGGTATTGGCGCGGATCTGTGCGTTCACCATCTGCTCGATCGTACGCAACTCGGCCTTGCTTACCGCCGCCGGGTGCGAGAAATCAAAGCGCAGCCGGCGCGAATCCACCAGCGACCCTTTCTGCTCCACATGCGCGCCCAGCACTGTGCGCAGCGCAGCGTGCAATAAATGCGTCGCCGAGTGATTGGCGGCGGTTTGACTGCGCACCGCGGCGTCGACCTGTGCCGTAACATCCTCCGCGACCGACAAGGCCCCGGCGGTGACCAGGCCGTGGTGCAACACGCTGTCACCCTGCTTTTGGGTATCGTCCACTTCGAACCGCGATTCGCCGGCCACCAGCACACCGCTGTCGCCGACCTGCCCGCCCGACTCGCCATAAAAAGGCGTCGCCTCCAGCACCACCGTGCCGCGTTCGCCTTCAGCCAGAGTATCGACAACGGCACCGTCCCGGTATAAACCGCTGATCCGCGTGTCGCTTTTCAACGCGCTATAGCCGGTAAACTCGGATGCCTTGGCACCGGCCAATTGCGCATCGCCGCCTTTGAAGTTGCTCGCCGCCCGGGCCCGCTCGCGCTGACCCGCCATCGCCGAGTCAAAGCCTTCCATATCCAGAGTCAGGCCGCGCTCGCGCGCGATATCGCCGGTCAGGTCAACCGGGAAGCCGTAGGTGTCGTAAAGCTTGAATATCGTGTCACCGGCAATACGACCGTCGCTGAGCGCTGCGATATCCTGTTCCAGAATACGCATACCCTGATCAAGGGTACGGGCAAACTGATCCTCTTCCCGCGCCAGTGCATCTTCAATTTGTTTTTGCTTCTTCGCCAGCTCCGGGTAGGCATCGCCCATTTCGGCCACCAGCGCCGTCACCAGCTTAAAGAAGAACGCCTGCTCAGCACCGAGTTTGTTACCGTGGCGCAGCGCGCGGCGAATGATACGGCGCAGCACATAGCCGCGGCCCTCATTGCTGGGCAATACACCGTCGGCAATAAGAAACGCACAGGAGCGGATATGGTCAGCGATCACCCGCAAGCTGGTATGGCTCAGATCATCGCAATCAAGCAACTTCGCCACTGCCGCAATCAGATTGCTGAACGTATCAATCTCATAGTTGCTGTGCACGCCCTGCATAACGGCGGCAACGCGCTCCAGCCCCATGCCGGTGTCGATCGACGGATTCGGCAATGGCGCCAGTTCACCGCTGGCGTCGCGGTTAAACTGCATAAACACCAGATTCCAGATCTCGACATAGCGATCACCGTCATCGTTGGGACCACCGGGCGGATCACCAAAAATATCGGCGCCGTGATCGTAAAAAATTTCAGAGCTGGGTCCGCAGGGACCGGTATCGCCCATTTGCCAGAAGTTATCTTCGTCCAGGCGCGAGAATCGCGTCGGATCTATGCCCATCTCATCCAGCCAGATCGCCGCGGCTTCATCATCAGACACATGCACGGTGACCCAGAGCTTTTCAGCGGGAATACCCAGCTCTTTGGTGAGGAATTCCCAGCCAAAGCGGATCGCGTCGCGCTTGAAATAATCGCCGAAACTGAAATTACCCAGCATTTCAAAAAACGTATGGTGGCGCGCGGTATAACCGACATTCTCAAGGTCGTTGTGCTTACCGCCGGCACGCACACAGCGCTGGGAACTGGTGGCTCGGGTATAATCCCGCTGCTCGGTACCCAGAAATACATCCTTAAACTGCACCATGCCGGCATTGGTGAACAGCAGTGTCGGGTCATTTCCCGGCACCAGCGAGCTGCTCGGCACAATGCTATGCCCCTGCCTTTCAAAATAACTGAGGAAGGCCTGTCGGATTTCCGCGCTTTTCATGTGGACTCTCTTCGGTGTTTCGCGATCACTCAGCCCAGCTTCTCGTCAGCCGTCAGCTGCCGCGCTTCCGATTCCAGCATCACCGGAATGCCATCACGCACCGGATAGGCCAGACCACTGGCCTTGCAGACAAGCTCCTGCTTGTCCTTATCGTAGGTGAGCGGTGCCTTGCTCACCGGGCACACCAGTATTTCCAGCAATTTCTTGTCAATCATTTCGCTTTTCCTGAGCTTTGTCGGCGGGCATCGGCCCTACCAGTAATTGCGGATCGAGCCGCTCGCCAAACCAATTCATGCGCCAGTCCAAATGCGGGCCGGTCGCGCGGCCACCGGCACCAATTTCTGCCACCACTTCACCGGCTGCCACTTCCTGGCCGACTTCAACCAGCACCTTACTCAAGTGAATAAAGGTCGAGCTGACGCCATGACCGTGGTCCATGACCAAGGTGCCACCGGAATAAAACATATCGGGATGTGCCAACCGGATTGTTGCCGCCGCCGGTGCTGCCACCCGGGTGCCCTTTGGCCTGGCAATATCGACACCAAAATGCGGGCGCCGGGGCTCGCCATTATAGACACGCTGACTGCCGAATACACCCGTCACCGGCCCGGTGACCGGCCATTGGAAAGGGCCCGCAAAATCGGTGCGTTCGCTGACCACCGCTCTGGCGGCGGCGACCTGACGGTTTTCCTCGGCAATCCGCGCGGCGACGTCCGGCGCTGGCGGCCTCACCGTCCTTTCCGGCACCCCGTTGACGTGCTGGATCGGATACTGCCGCTGGCCGATGGCCAGCAAATGGGTCTCGCACTGGGTACCGGGCGGGCACACCCTCAGCATCGCCCTGTCCGACGCATCGCGTCCAAAGCCGAATACAAACTCACCGCCCGGGCTCACCAGCAGCGGCTCGCCATTGAACCAGACCCTGCTACCGGCGGCGGTCCGCCCCACAATCATCGCACCCTGAACTAAGTTACCGCTGAGCTCTACCGCAGCGGCGGGCAACGCAGACAGCAGTGCCGGCATCAGCAGCAGAATGAATCGGTTTAGCATGGGTAACTTATTCCTATGATGGTCCATTCAACAGTACCGGCCGGCGTGGTGACCGCAACAGCGTCATCGACGGATTTCCCCAGCAGCGCCCGCGCCATCGGCGAGTCGATAGAAATATAGTGCTTGGCCACATGAATCTCATCGTGACCGACAATACGGAAACTGAGCCGCTCGCCAGTGTCGTTTTCGACCTCCACTTCGGCGCCGAAGAAAACCCGGCCTTCCTGCTCCTCGCCATAATCAACGACCCGCAGATTCTCCAGACACTTACTCAGATAGCGCACCCGCCGGTCAATCTCGCGCAGGCGTTTTTTGTTGTACTGATAGTCCGCATTTTCACTGCGATCGCCGAGACTCGCCGCCCAGCTGACCTTGCGGGTCACTTCCGGTCGCTCGATGCGCCAAAGCTCATCCAGCTCTTTACGCAGCACTTCAAAGCCGGCGCGCGTAATCAGATTGCTTTTCATAACGGGGATTATCAGATAACAAGCGGATTCTGCGACAGTGCAAAAGCTACTTCAGCAGCTCAACCGCATCGTCGTAAGGCATTGCCTTGTGAAAATACCAACCCTGCTGCAGGACGTTGCTATGTTTGGCCAGCCACTCGCTCTGTACTTTAGTTTCAACGCCTTCGCAAACGACCTTCAGGTCCAGCGTATTCGCCAGCTCTATCATGCTTTCGACAGTCTGCACCGCTTCGATATTGCCCGGTGTGCCGTCAATAAACAATTTATCGATTTTCAATATAGAAAACGGCATCATCTTGAGATGCCGGAAGGAAGCATAGCCGGTACCGAAATCATCGATGGCCAGACCAACCCCCAACTCCCGCATGCATTTGAAAGTTCCCTGCAGCACTTCCATATCAGCAATCAGCATGGTCTCGGTCATTTCCAGTACCAGCTGCGACGCGTCCACTTCATACATCTTCAACAACCGCGCGACCAGCTCAACGATGGCGTCATCCTTGAGCTGCTTGACCGAGACATTGATCGCGATATAGCCGTCGTAGCCATGGTTTCTGCGCCACTCTGAGCAGGTTTTTATGCCCTGCTCCAGCGCCCAGTCGCCGAGCTTGTTGATCAGCCCTGACCGCTCTGCTACCTCGATAAAATCGCCGGGATACACCAGCGTATTTCCCCGCTGCCAGCGCATCAGGCCTTCAAACCCGTCTATTTTGCCGGCGGCGCTCATCACCGGTTGATAGTGCAACACCAACTCGTTTTTCTCTACGGCGGTGTTCAATGCGTTCTTGCTGGTTTCCTCAGCGACGACGCGGCGGTGCAATTCTTCCGAGTAAACGTGGTAACGGTTGCGACCGTCAAATTTCGCCTGATACATGGCGATATCAGCCGCCTGCAGCAATTCCGTTGCGGTGCGCCCGCATTCCGGGTAAGTCGCGATGCCGATACTCGGTGTCACAAACACCTGATTGCCCATCAAGGTCATCGGCTTTGACAACTGCTCATTGAGCTTGGTGGCCACCTGCAGGCAGTCCTGCGACGACTTCATATCGTCCATCAGGATCACGAACTCGTCGCCGCCCATCCGCGCGACCATGTCCGATTTTCGCGTCTGTTTTAACAACAAACGGGCTACCGCCTTCAATAGCTCATCACCGGCTTCATGCCCGTAGGTATCGTTGACGCCTTTAAAATGATCTAGGTCGATAAACAACACTGCGATCTGTGTATTGTGCCGCTTCGCCAGCGCCAGCGAATACTCCAGATGTTTAGAAAATAACTTGCGGTTGGCCAGTCCCGTCAATGCATCATTGTCAGCCAGCTGTTGCAAACGGTCACGGGTCTGAAACTCGCGGGTAATATCACGGATAACCGCGGCATAACCGGCGACGACGTTGTTATCATCGGACACCGTGGTCGCCACCACCGAGACCGGCACCGCCTGCCCGTTTTTACGTCTTAACAAGCGCGATTCGCCACTCCAGAAATGCTGGCGGTGCAGCTGGTTGAGGACATTGCCGGAAATACTGTGGCAGAAATCCTGTTCAAACTCGGTGTTCTTTTCGATCAGGCGAAGGTCGTCTTCCGGGCCTAACTGCACCAACTCCCGTCCCGACGGGTTGATATATTCGACGCTGCCATCGTGGGCATAAAACGCCACGAAGTCCGGCGTCGCCTCAATAATCGCCGCCTGCCGCACCAACTCGCCTTCCAGCAATTTGCGCTGCGAAATATCCCGCACAATCAGCAAGTAGCGCTGCACGCCGAGTACGCTGGTCTGGGTCAGGCTGAGCTCCGCAGGGAACTCACTGCCGTCATCGCGGCGTGCTAAAACCTCCATCACCGTGCCGACCCGGCGAATTGATGAGGCTTCGAGCTTGGCGACAAAATTACTGCTCGGATCAATATCTTCGCCGGTCACAACCAGATCGAGAACATTGGATTTTTGTAGCGTTTCCGGGCTGGTATCAAATACCCGGCAGGCACTGATATTAAATTCCTCAATCTTGCCATCTGCCGATGCGATAAAAACCGCATCACTGAGCACATCCACCAACACCTCAAACTGGCGCTCATCAAACTGGCGGGCCAGTGTGTGACTAATCGTCTTTTCGAGAGAGTCCGGCGTGACATTGTCTTTGATTAAATAGTCGGCCGCACCGGAACGCATCGCGGAAACGGCAATATCCTCACCGCCCTGCCCGGTAAGCAGTACAAATGCCGTATTGGAGAATCGCGGCGACAAGCGGGCGATGGCATCAACACCGCGTTCTGCGCCCAGAAGATTGTCAATAAAGACCAGATGCAGTTCCCGCTCACGCAAACCGGCTTCAAGCTGGGCAATAGATTTGTAGTCATGCGCCTGCAACGGTATGCCCTCGATCAGCTCGAGCATTCTGTTCATCAGCGTCAGGTCTGCAGGATTATCATCGACAACCGCGATCTGTACCGGGGATTCGGGGCGAAACAGCTGCATAGGTGTAACTACGGTTCACTCTCAGAAAAGTCGAAGGAGCATAGC
This sequence comes from Spongiibacteraceae bacterium, assembly GCA_041622815.1. Lineage (GTDB taxonomy): Bacteria > Pseudomonadota > Gammaproteobacteria > Pseudomonadales > Spongiibacteraceae > JBFJYC01. Next base: position 6,862 of record JBFJYC010000102.1, read on the forward strand.
AAATTCAGTGACTTAAAGCCCATGACTAATGTGCCTCACCTCGAAAGTGGCCCCCTCTCCCGTGTGAGATTCAACATGCACCGATGCGCGGTGACGTTCGACGATCTTTTTCACGACGGCCAGACCGCTGCCGGTGCCGGGATATTCGCTGACCCCGTGCAAACGCTTAAACGCACCGAAAATCATATTGTGAAACTCGGGGTCTATACCAATGCCATTATCGCTTACCCGTAAGTACCACTCGTCCGCGTCATATCCGCATTCAATTTTTACTTTCGGCTGATTACCCGGTGGCTGGAACTTGATGGCATTGCTCACCAATAATTCCACCAGTTGTTCGAACAGATGGGCATCTACGGTGACCGGCCGGCCGTCAGAATTGTAGCTAATCTCACAGCCGCTGCTCTGGATCTGCTCGCTCAAATGCAACAGCGCCGGCTCAATAAAAGTTTCCGGCAGCACAGGTTTCAAATCCAGTTCTCTGCGGCCGGCGCGGGACAACTGCAACAAGCCCGCGATCTGCAGATTCATCCGCGCTGCAGCATCTTCAATAAACCGCAGATCCTCCGCCGACTGCTCGTCTATATTATCACCGAGATTGCGCTTTAAGAGTTTGATGAAACTGGTGATCGTCCGCAGCGGTTCGCGCAAATCGTGACTGGCAATAAAACTGAATTCTTCAAGCTCACGGTTAACTTCAGCAATGCGCTGATTGTGTTCACGCAACTGCAATTGCATCGCATCAATACCGGTAAAATCCGAGATCAGCAGTAGCAGTGCATCAGCATTCTCCAGCGTTATATTGGCAGCCCGCACCTCCACCCGCCGGACTTCGCCATCGCCACAGAGTAAACGGCAGTTAAGCGACTCATTGCTTGCAGCCGCCCGGACCAATGCGCCACCCGGCCTATCGCCGCCTTCAATAACACGTTCGCCATTGGCCAGTGTGATCCGCGCCGAAAAATCTGCGGCTTGCAGATCAGGCTCCGGCACACCCACCATGTCGCACAACGGCGCATTGGCAAACCGGACCGCACCGCTCTCATCGAGCACGACTACGCCCTGCGATACGCGCTGTAAAATAAGTTCCAGTTGACTGCGGCGTGCCTGAAGCTGTGCCATTCGCCGGCGCAGCGCAATTGAGTTGGCAAGCCCCCAATTCGCGATAATCAGCAAAAAAATGCCCAGCACAAGTAACGCCGCCATCTCCGGCGTTTTCACTTTGGACGTGACAACCGGTGAGCTCATAAAAACCCCGAGATTGCCCAAGCCCACCGGCCTGACCGTTTTGATGACCCCATCCAAAACATTCAAACTATCCGGTGCCACACCGATCAGCGGCCCGAAACGCACCTGATACTGCGCCACCACTTTCTCAGGCAGCCACAAAACCCGCGCGTGCTGCATATCAATACAGACAATCAGCGATTTGCCGCTACCGTTCAACGGAATACGAATCAAGAAATCATCCGCATTCGTTGCGTAATCAGCGCCACCAAAGGGTGAGAAATTCGCGGTCGCCAGATCGGAAAAAGGCAGCTCGCAACCCGGTGCCCGCTGCTCGCTCAGCACCAATTTGCCGGCGTGCTGGACACCGAGGCGCGATATGCTGGTCAGCTCCGACAAGTAGCCCTGCAGATCTTTACGCAATCCGGCCGCAGTCTCGCCCTGAAAGCGATTGCGCGTATTGGCGCGCAGCAAGTTCGCCAGACCGACAAGATTGTGTTGCGTAACATCCGCGCTGAATTCACCGTGATGCTGCTGCAACTTCAGTTGATAGCGCAGATCCGTGCTCGCCAGCAGCAGCACAGCGATGCCGATTGGTAAGGCCACAACCACGGTCAGCAGCAGATGCAGCACCGGCAAATGTGCTGCAATCCGTTCAGGTGTTTTGGCTTGCGCGACAGCCGCCATAGAAAGACCTGCGATAAACAAGCCCGCGCCCACCGGCAAGACATAGAGATTCGGTGTCTGCCAACTCACCGCCGGGTCGGTATTCCAACCCGCTCTCACCAATAGCATCGCGCCGACAATCAACGCCGCCGCAGCGCCGAGCCAGTAGGCGATGGATCGCGACAGCGGCGACACCGGCAAGGCATTCCAGACAATAGCGGCGCCCAACAGCATGAATACGACGGCGTTAACCGGCGAGTTATCAATGGCAATCGCATACACCGGCCCCAACACCTGCCCAGGACCGGATCCGACAAGCCCCACCGCCGGAAACAAGAAGAGTACCAGTCCGGCGGTAAGCTGCAGCCATCGCTGCTCGGCGATGACAGTGAATAGCGCGAAACCGGTAATAAAAAACAAACCGACCGTCGCAGCTGGTACCGCTGCCAAACCACCGGCTTCGAAACCGGCCAACTTAGCGCCCGCTAAAAGCAGGCCATAAGCTATCGGCGCCAGTGGCGCCAGCCGCAGCAAGGTGCGTAATGAATTTTGGTCATCAGCTGTCAATGCGTCACCAGCAAGAAAAGATTTAACCGCACAGGCGGCACATCGGCGCAACATTAACAGTTATCGGCAATTAACTAAATTGTTGCAGCCGGACTGTCGCCGCGTTCAGAATGGGTGTCATCGATGTTATCAACCTGCTTTCGCTGATCATGTTTCGCCGCGCACTCACTATGGCCTGCCTGCTGCTCGCCCTCGCCGCCGCGGCTGACAGCGATTGCGCAGCTTGTCACCCCAAAGAAACCGCCCGTTGGCAGCAATCCCATCATCATGCCGCGATGGCGGTGGCAACATCAAAAGCCGTGCTCGCCACTGCGGACGACTGGATCACCGACAAAACCGGCACCCGCTTCCGGCTGCTTAACGCCAGCGACGGTTTCAATGCCGAGGTAGTGGAAAGCGACGCGCCGGCGGCGCAATTTCCCGTCACCCATACCTTCGGCGTCTACCCGCTGCAGCAATATCTGGTCGATATCGGCGGCGGCCGTCTGCAGGCGTTGCCGGTGGCCTGGGACGCCCGGCCTGAAGCTGAAGGCGGGCAACGCTGGTTTGCGCTGGACAGCGATCTCAACTGGCGTAGTTTCGGCTTTAACTGGAATACCAGCTGTGCCGATTGCCACAGCACCGGCCTGCGTAAAAATTATTCACCGGCGAGCAACACTTTTAATACCACCTGGTCTGCCATCAATGTCAGTTGCGCGGCTTGCCACCGTGGCATTGCCGAGCACCATAACTGGCTTGGCCGCGGCTCGCCCGACAGCGCAGCGAATGCCGGTTTTAATCAACCGCTGCCCCGCCGCGGCCGTTGGGAGTTTACAGCGGGCCAGTCGATCGCCCATCGCAGCGATACCGGCGTTGATAAGCCCGCACATAGCGACCAGCTGGCGCTGTGCGCCGACTGCCACGCCCATCGCACCCTGTATAAGCCGCAAGCGACTGCCGCAGCTGCCGGCCATCTGGCAGACCGGATGCAGCTGTCGTTACTGGAGCCGGGGTTGTACCACGCCGACGGCC
>JBFJYC010000103.1:0-10201 GCA_041622815.1 Spongiibacteraceae bacterium
GACGGTCTTTGTTGGCGGTTGCAGTTTTTGTCGGTTCTGCGTTCTCGCTCTGCAATGTAAGGGTGGATAGGTAGGCTTCCTGCGCAGCGAGCGCTTGTGTATTCCGTGCCTGTCTTTTGCGATCGAGGGATTGAAGAATGTTTTTTAGGGGCCGGTACTCAGACTGAGGCAGCCCGTCGGTACATAAATAGCTTCGCCGTGAATTGCCATCGTCATATATACAAGTTTGTCCCGGCTTGTAGCCGTGTTCATTGATGTAGGCTTGGAGTGCATGTTCCTGCGAAATCTCCCGCTCAATCGAACGGCCTTCTTGTAGCATCGGCTTGAGAGTCTTGTGGCTGAATTGCTTCCATGCATCGGTATTCGCGTTGTGTGCGGCTCTTCCGGCGATTGCTATTTTTTCTTTGAGATTTTCCATCGGTGCGTCAAATGCCTTGATCTTTTCCGCTGCCGTTGTTCTTCGTAGAATTGCGCTGGGACTGACACCATTTCCTTGAACCTCACCAAAGAGGCGTTTGAGGAAGGAGTCGGCGGCAAGATAGTTTTTTCTCATCTCGGATTTCGTACAGCCTTGCAGGCGTGTAAATTCGGCTTTCTCCCAAGCGATAATGTCCGGTACGTCATCGTCATAAAGCACGTTTCGACTGACATGCGGAATTGTTGTCAGGTCCATTTGGCATTCAATGCGGGGCTCGAATTCATGCAGGCGTCGTAACATTGCAGGAATCAGTTGCTCAGTCGCATACTTTTGGTCGGAGCGTTCGAGATCGGTGGGGCTCATATACCCGGCTACGCTATTTATCAGGTAAGTGCATGCGTAAGATTTGACCTCGCCTTTTTTGCCCCAATCCTCCATGTGGTTGTCATAGGCTCGAACCTGCGGGTCAATTTCCGCCTTGTAGCCCCATTCTTTTATTGCGGTTTCGGTTTTCTGATAGCGGTCGTATAGAACTACATTCTCCAGACACCAGTGATTGGCGTCCTGCATGGAGGAGAACTCAGGAATTGCAGTCGGCGCTGGTGTTGTGAGTTGGTCTCTAACCCACTTAGCGCTTGTTCCTATCGCTACGCCAATAGTGCTAGCTACAACTAGCAGTAGCAAAAAGATGCCCGTTTTCCGGAATGCAGAAGCCATTTTTCCCTTGTAGTTTCGAGACCTGAAAGTTGATGCTTCTGCAGTACTGGCTATATTTTTATCAGGCGTAGCTACTGATTTATGTGGCGTCACCGGGCGTTTGGTATCTTGCGTGCTGGAATCTGCAACAGGTTCAGGCTCAACCGAAAAGAGGCTCATTTTCGGTGATAATTCGGTTTTAGCTTCAATATTGAGTTTCAGAATGCCATCGCTGGGCGATAGGATTGTCTTTTCGCCCTGCGGTGTAGCGATCGTTAAAACTCGATCCAGTCTCTGTATTTTAGAGCCGTGCTTATGCTGTGCCAGCCAGACAATTGATGCTGGATAAAGCGATTCTTGCGATGGCAGGCGAACGTGGATGTATTTGCGAGGCATGAACGAGTATGGGTTATTGCGTTGCTTAGTTACAGCATGGGGGCTCTGTGGCCGGACTTTGTGTCCGTTGCCCAAATGACGCTATTAGCCCCTGTCGGGGCAAAGAGATTGCTATGTGGTAGGAAGGTTCGAGGATTATTGTGTAGGGCCGGCTTCAGCCGGCCATGGCGGACTGAAGTCCGCCCTACGAATACCAGAAAATTGTGGGCCCACCAGGACTTGAACCTGGGACCAATCGATTATGAGTCGACTGCTCTAACCAACTGAGCTATGGGCCCGAAAGGGGCGCGATTATAGCTACCCGTCCGTGTTAAGGCTACGCCGGCGTCTCGCTGGCGAGTGTCGGATACCGTAAGCTGCAGTTTCATGAAAAAGGCGCTTTTTCTCCTGTTTGTTGTTGTGCTGGCCGTCGCAGCGGGGCTGGCTATTTTCGCGTGGCAGGAAAGGGAGCGCTTGAGCGCTGCGGCGCTGAGCCGGGCGCTGGCGCCCTATGGCGTTACCGTCACTCAGCTGCGGGGGATTCGTCTGGGGCGCGGGCATTTGCGGCTAACCGAATTGCAGTGGCGCATGACCGGCTCGCCGGAAACTTATTGGGCCCGCGATCTTGAGGCGTACTTCCGGCTGACGCCATTTCATTTAAAGCGCCTTGCGCTCGCTGATACTCAGCTTTGGGTGCCGGAGCCTTCCGCGGCGGAGAAAATCGCGCCCTTGTCGGTCGCTCAGCTGGTACAGCAATGGCAGGGCCTGCCGGTGGGTGAAGTTCGTATCGACAGGATCCGTATCGACCGCCAGCCGCCTATCGGTTTGCATTGGCAGCGCACAGAAATCGCGGACGTTCTGGAGGTGGCTTATCAGGACTTGGTGGTAGCAGGCGATATCGGGCGCGCGGCGCTGATGTCACTGGATATGCAGCTCCGGCGAAGCGACCAGCTATTGCTGGCAGTGGACGGTCAGTTGCAAGTCGGCACCGGCGCATCCCACGCGCTGAATATCAGCGGCCGGGCTGAACTCGCACCGCTATGGCAGCTGTCCCGTCGGCCCGATGTTGCCGCGCTACTACCGGACAATCTCAGTGCCTATATTGAGCGCGCCGCGGGCACGACCGCCTTTTCATTGGCCACGCAAGTAAATGACGACCCGGCGCAGCTACCGAGCGCTTACTCAGTTGAGATTCTGCCCGGCGCTGCGCTGGCACTGGCGCTGCACAACCTACCACCGGAGCTGACTGCGATGGTCGGTGGTGCCGCTAAAGCAGCATTGGTTGCGGAAATCTCAAAACCCGCTGTACTGGTATGGGGGCAGTCGTTAGAGCAGCTCAAGGCCGATGGCATCACGCTGAACATCACATTGCCTAAGGGCGCAGCGAGCATGGCTATAGCGGTCAATTCGGTCGTATGCACTGCGGCGGACAACTGCGGTGCCGATATATCTGTGCGCAGCAGCGCCCGGGCGCTGCACGATGGCGGGCTTAAGGTGGCGGCGCCGCAGCTACATTGTGCAGGCAAGCTGCTACTGCAACCGGCGCTGGTCAATTTCAGTGCGGTTAAAACCTGCCATCTCAAGGCGCAGACGCTTGCGCTGACCGATACCGTAATGACGGCAGCGGAACTTCAGCTGACAAATACCAGCTGGTACTACACACCGGCCACGAAAAAAGTGCGCCTTAAAGGCACTGAGGCGCTTTTGCAGGCAGCTAAAATCCAGCAAGCGGACGCTGCGGCTAGCGGACTGGTCCGCTTGCGTAAGCTCCGCGCCGCGCACGTCATCAATCAAAAAGTCAACGCGCTGTCCTTTGACGCCACATTCAACACAGAAAAGCTCAGCATTTCTTTGCCCGGGCAATGGTTGCCGGCGGCGCAGGCCAAAGGCACGCTGAGTGTGACGAATGCGCGTGTCGGCATTGACGGCGAGTTGCGCAGCGCGGCGGACAAGTCGCTGCTTGGTTTCGATCTGTCGCACCGGCTGGACAATCATCACGGTAGCGGCCGGGTTGATATCAAAACCGAACAATTTGACCTCGGTGACCGCAAACTCTCGAAGCGCTTACGCGGCTGGCCCTACCCGGCAGATATTGTTGCCGGCACCGTTACCGGCGGTGTTGATCTGAACTGGCAGCTGCCGCCGGAGGGGCTGCAGTGGCAGGGCCGCGGTGAGTTCCGCCTGAATGAGATAGCGGGCAAGTTTAATGACATCGCCGCCATCGGCGTCGGCGGCAAGATCCGTGTGCTGATCGATAACGGCGAGTTGCGCAGCGAGGTGCCTGCCGAATTGCGCATCGCCCGCATCGATGTCGGTTTGCCGATCACCGAAATTGCCGTAGACGTCATGCTGAACACCGCGCAGTCGCGCTATCAGATTAATAGTCTGGACGCGCGCCTGCTCGGCGGTTCGGTGCATGGCGGCGCCTATGAGTATGTGGCAGGCAAAGACAACGATGAACCCTGGGAAATGACGCTGAACGGCATTCTGCTGGAGCGGGTGCTGGACTTGGCGGCGTTTGATTCGGTGGCGGGGCAGGGCCGTATCGACGGTTTTCTGCCGCTAAAAATTACCGGTACCACCGTCACCATATCGGACGGCTGGTTGGCTGGCCGCGAGCCGGGCGTATTACGCTATGTGTCGGCAACCGGCAAGGCGGTCGCTGCCGCCAACGACTCACTCAGTCTGGTGAGCGAAGCCCTGAGCAACTACCACTACGAAACACTGCGCGCGGATGCCAGCCTGAATCGCAAGGGCGATCTGAAGCTGGCGGTGGTGATGCGCGGCGTCAATCCGGAGATGCGCGGCGGGCAGCGTATCAACCTCAACCTGAATCTGGAAAATAATATTCCGAGCCTGCTCAAAACCCTGCAGGCCGGCCGGATTGTGGATGATATGCTGGAGCAGCAGCTCAAAAAGCGGCGGTAACTACCTACGCTGTTGGCCTGCAAGTTCAGGCTGAGTTAATCTCGTCGGCGCACACTCAGCTACAGCATGGGAACCGGCTGTGTAAGGCACGCGTCGGTTCGTACAGGAGAAGGACTTTGACCAGCCCCGTATCAGGTTTTACCCGCAATGGCAGCCACGCACCGGCCTTGTTAGCCGCGGCGGTGATGGCGGCGGCCTTACTGTCGGCGGCGTGCACGCCCACCGTGCAGGTGGCGCTGCCGGATAAGCCGATAGAAATTAATTTGAATGTAAAAATTGAGCACGATATCCGCGTCAAAATCGACAAGGAACTCGACCCCTTGTTTAGCAAAGACAGTGGTTTATTTTAGGACTTAGCAAATGAACATCGCGATGAAGAAAATTGCCCTGATATGTGCCCTGCTGCTGATCGCCGTGCCCGCCTTCGCGATGACGCTGGATCAGGCCAAAAATGCCGGTCTGGTCGGCGAACGCAACGACGGCTATCTGGGGTTCGTCGGCGCGGCGTTTGACCCGGCGCTATCTGAGCTGGTTGCCGACATCAACAAAAAGCGCCTGCAAAAGTTTACCGAGGTTTCCGCTGAGAGCGGCGCTTCACTGGAGCAGGTGCATATTCGTTTCTACCACCGCGCGGTAGAGATGACCGCCCCCGGCAACTACTACATGGACCAGGACGGCAACTGGAAGCGCAAGTAAGTCCCTGATTCGCTGCCGGCCCTGCGATACCGTAAACTGACCGTTTCGCAGTCACCTGCACGGAACCGGTTTGGTCGACAGTCCCCGCAGCAAAGCAGCCGTCAATGATGATCTCGAGCGTCGTCTGGCCGTTCCTGCTGCCGCGATTTCGCAACATACCGCACTGATCGCCGATGCGGGCGCCGCGCTGGACGACGCCATGCAGCGCGATATCGCAGCGATGGGAACGGCGGCACAACGCCTGCAGACGCAGGTCGATGTGCTGATGTCGGCGCTGCCTGACGACAGCGATATCGACCTGTCTACCCTCCGTCATGATATGCGCAATACGCTGGGTGCGCTGCTTGGCTATGTGGAGATGCTGGCGGACGATCAGGTCTTTACCGAGGGGACCCCGGCGGATGTCGGGCTAAAAACGGTCTGGCGCGAAAGCCGCAATCTTGTCGCTATGTTGGACGCGCTCTCGCATCGCGGCGGTGAGCGGCGGATGAGCGCCGGCATCATCGAGCATATCTTTCGCGGCAGTGAGCATGTGGCAAGTGCCCGCGCGCAGACAACTCCCGGTATTATTCTGGTGGCCGATGATGATGCCGGCAACCGCAGTTTGCTGGCGAATCAATTGCGCCGTGGCGGCCACACCGTCTACGAAGCCGCCAATGGCGCCGAAACGCTGCAAGCGGTAGTTGCGCATTCCCCCGAGATTATTCTGCTCGATCTCATCATGCCGGATATGAGCGGCTACGAGGTGCTGCAAAAACTGCGCGGCGAGAAGCTGCTCGGCGCCTGCCGGGTCATTATGATCAGCGGCATGTCCGACGAAGACAGTGCGGTGCGTTGTATCGAAGGTGGCGCGTCGGATTACTTAACCAAGCCGGTCAACAGTACCCTGTTGCGGGCGCGCCTCGGCGCCCTGCTGGAGCGGGTCGCTTGGGACCGCAAAGAAAAAGCCTATTCGGAAGAGCTGCAAAAAAGCCGCGACTTTATCCGCGGTGTATTCGGGCGCTATCTGTCAGATGAAATTGTGCAGAGCCTGCTGGATAAGCCCGACGGTCTCGATCTGGGCGGCAAAACCCAGCGCGTGAGCATTTTGATGTCGGATGTGCGCGGCTTCTCGCAAATCAGCCGCGAATTGCCACCGCCGCAGCTGATCGCGCTGCTGAATAATTATCTGGGACCGATGACCGATATCATTATGGATTACGGCGGCACCGTCGATGAGTTTGTCGGCGACTCTATTCTGGCGATATTCGGCGCACCGCTGGAGAAAGCGGGCGACTGCGATCGCGCGGTAGCCTGTGCCATCGCCATGCAGAACGCGATGCAGGAAGTGAACGCGCGCAACCGCCGCGACGGTCTGCCGCAGATAGAAATGGGCATCGGCGTCAATACCGGCGACGTGGTGGTTGGCAATATCGGCTCTGAGCGCCGCTCCAAATTCGGCATTGTCGGTCATCAGGTCAATCTGACCTCACGTATTGAAGCCTGTACCGTCGGTGGTCAGATTCTGATTTCGCAAACCTGTCTCGACGGCTGTCTGGCGCCGGTGACGATCAGTAATAGCATGACGGTCAGTTTCAAAGGTTCGCGTTCGCCGCTGCCGCTGCATGATTTAACCGGCATCGGCGGCGACTACAATTTGCAGCTGCAAGCGGCGAGCGAGGAGCCTTCACAGCCGGCCGGTTCGAGTGGCCGCAATGTTGAAATCCGGTTGCTGCAAACCAAACTCGGCGACGGTGAAACGCTTGGCGCGCGTATCTGTAAATTCGGCCGCCGCACGCTGATGCTTGAGGTCGACCGGCAGTTGCCCGCGCTGACCGATATCAGCGTCACCTTCGATCAGACCGATGAACGCGGCAACCGCTATATGCTGTACGCCAAGGTCACCGGCGCGCAGGAATCGCTGACCCCGGTGCTGACGGTGACATCGACACCGCTGCCGCTGGCACAGTTACTGGGTGACGGCGATGACTAGTATTCTGCTGGTGGAAGATAACCCGCTGAACCGCGATATGCTGAGCCGGCGCTTGTTGCGCAAGCGCTTTGCAGTCACCACCGCCGCCGATGGCGAAACGGGCTATCAGATGATTGTTGAGCAGCAGCCGGATATTGTATTGCTGGATATGAACCTGCCGTTGCTCGACGGTTGGGGTGTGGCCCGCAAGTTGCGCGCCGAACAACCGCAGTCGCGCTCAAAGATTATCGCGCTGACCGCACACGCGTTGGATGGCGACCGCGAGCGTGCGCTTGAAGCGGGCTGTGATGATTACGAGACCAAGCCGGTTGATTTTCAGCGGTTGCTCGATGCGATTGCGCGGAATTTACAAACCGCATGAGTCTGACGCGGCGACTGGCGGTCGCATTTATTATTGTGATGTTTCTGTCGCTGATTAATATGTTGGCGCACGTCTGGGCGAACGACCTGCGGCAGGACAAGTTTTCAGAACTGCGCGAAGTTATTCATATGCAGTCATCCATCGCCGAATACAAACAGCGACTGGAAGCCATGCAGCGCCGGGTATTGGTGATCCATACCATGCAACGCAGCAGCAGCGCGCCGGTGCTGTCTGAGACTGAAGCCGCCGAGCATCAGGCGCTGATTGCCGAATTGCGCGTCGATGCCTATGAGTACGCCGAAAGGGCGCAGCGGATCCTCCATACCGCGAACAGTCTGACGCTTGATGGCGACCGGCTGTTTGACAGCTGGCTGCAATCCATCAGTGGTAAAAAGCAGTCGCCGACCGCGGCGCTGGATGTGAACTTCCACAGCATTATCCGTCGCTTGGAGCGCATTGAAGGTTTAACGTTGGTGAAATCGAATCTGATTAACCGCGAACTGGATAACGTTATCACCATCACCAACCGCCTCAGTCTGGCGGTGTTTGTGGCGGTATTAATGCTGACTTTCGGGCTGGCCTATCACCTGATTCTGTTTACCCGCGACTCCATCGAAAGCCTGCAGGAGGGCACCGCCGAATGGGGGGTCGGCAATCTGTCGCATCAGATTCCCGAAGTCGGCAGTGACGAGCTCGGCCGTCTGGCGCGCAGCTTTAACGCGATGGCGCGGAATCTGGACCGGACAATACTGGAGCTGAATGACGCCCGCGAGCGCGCCGATGAGGCCAATCAGGCGAAGAGCGCATTTCTCGCTAATATGAGTCACGAACTGCGTACGCCGATGAACGCGGTCATCGGTTACGGCGAAATGATTCAGGAAGAGCTGGCGGACAGCGGTGAATTAAACCGCGCCGAGCTGAGCAACGATGTGCAGAATATTATTTCCTCCGGACGACACCTGCTTAACCTGATCAATGATGTGCTGGATATCTCGCGCATCGAATCCGGAAAGATGTCGGTTTACTTTGAAGCGGTGGATCTAGAGCAGGTGCTGGAGGATGCAGTGATTACTGTGCAGCCGCTGCTGGACAAGAATAATAACCGTCTGCAGATCAGTGCCGACTTCGGCGACACCCCGGTGGTGACGGATGTGGTTAAAGTACGGCAGATTTTACTCAATCTGCTCAGCAACGCGGCCAAGTTCACCAGTGGCGGTCGCGTCACCATCAGCGGCTCACTGCAGGCCGGTGCCGAGGAGCCGAAAATTATTATCAGCGTCACCGATACCGGCATCGGTATGTCGGAGGCGCAGCAGAAACAGATCTTCGAGGCCTTCACCCAGGCGGATTCTTCCACTACCAAAGAATTCGGCGGTTCCGGTCTCGGGCTCACCATTTCCCGCCGCTTCGCTGAATTGTTGGGCGGTACCCTGACCTGCACCAGCGAGGAGGGCCGTGGCTCGTGTTTTACCTTGTCGCTGCCGTTGCATGAAACCGATGAGGTCGGCGACGAGCTCACCGAATCAGGGCTGATCGTACCCGGGGTCACCCCGGCCTGAGCTTACTTTTTGCGCCCCGCCCGCGGGTGGGCACTGTCATAGACCTTGGCCAGGTGCTGAAAATCCAGATGCGTATAAATTTGGGTGGTCGACAGATTGGCGTGGCCGAGCAGCTCCTGCACGCTGCGCAGATCACCGCTGGATTCCAGCATATGACTGGCAAATGAATGGCGCAGCATATGCGGGTGAACATGTTGCGGCAGGCCCTGCTCACGGCAGCGCAGGGCAATACGCGCCTGCACACTGCGCTGGCTCAGGCGTTTGCCGCTGTTGGCGATAAACACCGCACTCTTGTCCGCAGTAGTGTCTTCGGGCTTGGCATCACCGCGTACTTTTAGCCAGCGTTGCAATGCGCGCACCGCATAGCTGCCCAGCGGCAGCTGCCGGGTTTTATTGCCTTTGCCGGTGACGGTGACCAGCTGTTCGCGCAGGTCCAGCCCGGCAAGGTTCAGGTCGGTGAGTTCGGTCAGGCGCAGCCCGGAGGAATAAAACAATTCCATCAGTGCGCGGTCGCGGTGATCTATCCAGCGTTCGCCCGGAAAATCCAGCAGGTGTTGAATCTGGTCGATGTCGATGCTTTTCGGCAGGCGCTTGCCGGCTTTCGGCGCGGTAATGCCCGCCACCGGATTGGCATCGGCGCGGTGTTGCTGAATCAGAAATTTATAGAAGCTGCGCAATGCCGACAATTCGCGCTGCAGGCTTTTACCGCCGAGTCCGGCGCTATGGCGCTGGCCGATCAGCTGGCGCACATGAAAGCCCTGCACATCGGTCGCCGCGACAAGTTCCTGGCTGGTGCAGAACTGTACAAAATGCTCCAGGTCGCGCTGATAACTGGCGGTGGTGTGGGGAGAGGCGCGCCGCACCGTGGTCAGGTAGTGAATAAATTCAGCTACCTGCGCGGCGATGCTCACAGCGGCGGCAGTTGCCGGTCAGGCCTGAACATAGGGCGCCAGCAGGCGGCTGATGACGTCGGCGATATAGGCGACGAAGTCGGTTTCCATTTTCGGGTCAAACTGCTGGGCGTCGAAACTGCCCAGCGCCAGCATGCCGATAGGGCCGTCAAAATCGAGCTGTATTACCACCGCGGACATGACCTTGCTGCCGGCGCCGAAGGCAGCGTCGCGGTCTTCATCGCGCAGCGGCCCGCACAGCGGTTTGCTGTTTTTAATCAGTGCCGGCGCCCGCGCGCCGGCATC
>JBFJYC010000104.1:0-10181 GCA_041622815.1 Spongiibacteraceae bacterium
TAGGTTTCCCGGCGCTGCATCGCTTTGAATATCGCCTCGCGGGTATTTGCCTTTGCCCATACTGCGGCCAAACCCTGCGCATTCCAGCGCATGCCCCGCTTGAACTCGTCGGGCAACAGGTAGCTGATACCATTGCGTATGCCGGCGGTGCCGTCGAGCATCGGCAATTTGCCGTGGTAGTTATTTTCATCAACCGAGGTACTGGCATTGTGACTATCAGTACTGCCGATGAACCCGAAACGATAGGGGTTTAAGGTCGCAGTCTTCTGCAGTTCCAGCCCGCTGCGTAACGCATGCCGCGCATAGCTGCCCTCGGGTTTGCTTTTAGCCCCAGAAGCCGACAGCATGGTTTCGACGATTTCATGGCCGGAAAATTCATCATCCGGTGATAGTGCCGGGTGAGTTTCCGATGAGCCTTTGATCTGCAGGATTTCGCTGATCGGCTCATTGCGCAGGCGCAGGGCAGCATAGGTCTTGTCGATAGCACCACCATCAAAACTGCTGTCCGCATACATCAGGCCATTGCTGACATTGCCATTATGGGGAATGGCCAGTGCATCCATGCCGGCGGCGCGTTGCCGGTCCAACTCGCGCCAGAGATCTTCGGGGTTGTCTGAATCTTCAGCGCTGAACGGTCGCCCGGGGACCGCAGTGCCACGGTAGATCACGTTGCGATGCAGATTTTGTTCATCCGGCATCGAAGTCCATTCATAGGCGACAAAGCTGGTAAATTTACCGGGGTCGTTGTGGCGCGCGGCCGCTGCTTTAACCATGTCCCAGGCGGTGGCGGAAACTTTTTCCATGCCATCCGCGCCGAAGGATTCACGCCGTTTATCCGATGACGACATTTTTAGTGTTTGTTGCAGAAAGTAGGCGGTCATTTTGAGGCGGCTGCCGGTGGTCAGCACTTCCCGCAGGCGGCGTCCTTCAGGATCATCGCCAATTTCCCGGGCGACACCCATGAACTCGGCATGATCGGTGACCGCACCAAAATCCAGCGGCCGGCTATTCTGAATCGCATAGCCGGCAGCGTGCATTATCGCGCCGCCTTTCATGTGGGTGTAGGCATCATCAGGCAGCGCACGCACGCCGTTGGTAAAGGCATCGTATGACAGACTGGTGTGGATATGCAGGTCACCCCATAGCAGATTCCGGGTTTCCGAGAACGCCACTGCAGGTTTAACCGGCGGTGCTGCCAAACCGGGCTCTGCCGCGGCGGGGTAGAGGCTGGGGTCTTCAATCTTGCCGCAGGCAGTCAGTAGCAGGGCCGCGACGACTAGCGGGAAACGGGCAGGTTTCATAGTTGTTGATCGATACCGGGTTTAATAGACTCACCGAGGTTAACCTGTTGTTGCATCCGGGGAAATCATGAAAAAGGCAATTATCCTTGGGTTAAGCGGACTCGCGCTGATTGCGGTGCTTGTGGCGTCGCTGCTCTGGTTAAAACCCGAGTACCTGATTCACCTGACGTTTCCGGCGCTGCCCGAGCCGGTAGCCACCCGGACTGTGCTGACCGCAGATGATGCCGGTGTGATCCGCTTTGCCTCGAAAACGCCCTACGATTTCGATGTGTTGCTGGCCGGTGCCGGCCTTGGCGCTGACACCGCCGGCATGGGCACTTTGTATTTTCCGCCCGGTACAGACGGTGGTCTGCCGTTGATGATTGTTGTGCACGGTAGTGGCGGTATCGCGCCGGGTCGTGAGGAAAGCTATGTGGACTTATTTACCGGGCAGGGTATAGCGACGTTTGTTCTCGACTACTACAGCCCGCGTGGTGTAGCCGGTGATGTGCCCTATATGACCAAGGTTCTCGGTGTGACTGAGTTTGATGTCATCAGTGACATATTCCACGCGTTGAAGGTGTTGCGGACGCACCCGCGAATTGACGGTAGCAGAGTGGGTATTATTGGTATGTCCTATGGCGGCATGGCGGTCCGGTTTGCCATGGATAGCCGTTTTAAACAGCTACTGGACCCGGCTGGTGCGCCCTTCAAATTACATATTGATAATTACGGCCCCTGCTTTCAAAAGCTGAACTCGCCGGCGATAACCGGCGCACCCTTGCTGACTTTGCGGGGCACTGCGGATAGCAGTAACGAATTGCCCGCCTGCTTGCGTCGCGAGTCCGAGTTGCGTGAACTGGGCGCGATCGTGGATGCCGAAATCTACGAGGGCGCGGGTCACGCTTGGGAAAATGCAACGCCACGCAAATTGTACGAAGACTCGCCCCATGTGGTGGGTTGTGAAATGCATTACGATGCCGCAGGATTTGCCAGTGTGAACGGCAAGCCCATCAACGCATTACCGCTGGCTGCCACGCGTGAACAGCGCATTGTCAGCCGGATGCGCAGCAGCAGTGCGCTCGAGGAGTGTGTGCGATACGCTTATATCATCGGTCAGGATAAGGCCACCCATCAGAAGGCAAACGCCCGCATCCTGCAGTTTTTATTGAATTACTTGTAGCTGCTCAGGCGGAGCGGGCCGCGAGTTCGGCAACCACATCGTTCATGATCTGCCACTGATCGTTGAGCCAGACGCGGGCTGCTTCACGTTCACGGGGAATTTCTGCAGCGGGCACGCGCCAGAAACGGATTCTGACGTCGGTGTCGAGCCAGCCGCCGTCCAGTAATGAGGCGAAACTGGCAGAGCCTTCAAAGCCGGTATGCGCCATAAAAACAATATCCCTGTCGGGTGTCGCCTCCATCAATGCCAGCGTGCCCGTCGGTCTCGGCGGCAGTACATGAGTCATTTTTTCGAAACGAGCCAATGCCGCGGTATTGCCTCTTTCCCTGTACAAATCTAATACGCGCTGCCGTTTTATCTCGCTGAAACGAGTGCCTTCGAGGTAAATCACCATGCCCTCGTCGGCGCTGAGATCATGGGTGAGCATTTTCATACGCGCGAGCTCGGTTTCCATATTGTCGGAAACCCGGTCAATAAAATAATTCGGGATGCGGTTGCCGACGATATCCAGCGCCGGATCCAGTAATAACTCGCGTTTGAGTACGTAGCGTAGCGTTTTACCGCAGGGAATCGCATAAAAGCAAAACGGCAGAACGGTGTCGCCGATGCTGGTGTGCCGGGGCAATATCAGGGCACCGTCACCTTCTAAGGCTTCTTTACCCTCAATAATAAAGTTCAGACGGAATAAACGTGCCGCCATGTTCTTCAGGGAATTTGCCCACCAATGCTGAATACGGTAATTGGCGGCGCGCCGGGTTTTTTCGTTGGCACCAATCAATGTGTGCCAGACCAAGGCCAGTTCACTCCGCACAATACCGATAGTGCTGCAGCAAAGGTAGATGGTGACGAAACACAAGCAGCGCAGGGCGCCGCTTGCGGCCGGGTTGATCAGGCCGACAATCCACGCGAGCGGAATCCATAGCGGGCTGAGCACAATCATCAGCAATGCCAGTGTGATCGCCACTGGTATTGTGATTACGCGTCTGAGAAGGACGTTTTCGTATAGTGTTTTCAAACCTGCCATTCTCCGGTGTCCAGTGACCTGAACTAGTATAAAAGCTACGCCGGTAAAATGTTGCTCCGGCAGCGATTTAGGTCAGTGGGTCTGGACGCCGCCGTTGACCACCAATGTCTGACCGGTGACCCAACTTGCGCCGTCGGAGCACAAATAAGAGGCTGAGGCACCGATATCTTCGGGCGAACCCAGTCGTCTGACCGGAATACCTTTGATCAGACCAGCGGAGAATTCTTCCGGTACATTGTTCATCAAGCCCAGCGAGATGATATTGCATGTTACCCCGTCAGGGCCGACCTCCCTCGCGAGATGCCGCATCAGGTGAGCGGCACCGGCCTTGGCGACGCCATACAGCGACACACCGATATCCAGTCCGACGCGGCCGGCCTCGGAGCTGATGGTGATGACACGGCCCCAGCCCCGCTCGCACATGCCGCTGATGACTGCCTTTGTGCAGTTGAGCACACCATAAAGATTCACGGACAGGTAGCGGTCCCATTCACTTTGCGGCATATCTTTAAAGCGGCTCATATTCATCGTGTGTGCGCCGGCATTGCCGGCATTGTTTATCAGTACGTCGACACCGCCGTAGTCTGCAGAAATATTTTCAACCGCAGCGGTCACCGCAGCAAAGTCAGTTACGTCAAATACGGCACTGCTTGCGCTACCGCCGCCGGCGCGAATTTCTTCTACTGCAGCGGCTGCTTTGCTCGCGTCGATATCGTTGATCAGTACGTGAAAGCCATCTTCCGCTAAAGCCCGGGCGATGCCCAGCCCGACAAACTGTCCGGCGCCGGTGATCAGTGCGGTGCGCTGTGGTCTATTCATTCTTCTTGGTCTTCGGAGTCAGGTTCAGGCAATGCAAACGCCATATAAATATCGGAGGAGGGGGTGTCAAGTTTGCCGCCGCCGCAGGCAACAACAATGTACTGCTTGCCGGCCACCGAATAGACCGCCGGTGTCGAGTACGCCGGCGCGGGTAGTGCGGCCTGCCATAATTCTTCGCCGGTCTGCAGATCAAAGGCGCGTATACGACTATCCATGGTTGCAGCGATAAAAACCAAGCCACCGGCGGTTGTTACCGGTCCGCCATAATTCAGTGTGCCGGTTGGGGGCAGGCCCCGTTGCCGCAGCGCCTCGTGTTCGCCGAGAATCGTCTGCCAGGCAAAGCGGCCGCGGTTGAGATCGATCGCCGTCAATGTCCCCCAAGGCGGTTTAACGGCGGGGTAGCCTTCGTGGTCGGTAAAGCGGGTCGGGCCGGTAAAAGCGGGCGTAGTGTCGGTGGCCGGTGTCGTAGCCGGTGCTTCGTATAAGTATTCAATTAAAGGGGAAAAAAACTGCTCGGGGAGCGGCATGCCGAGCATTGTCCCGCGGCCCTTGACGATGATCTCGCGCAATTGTTGTTCTTTAAATTTGGTTTTCAGATTGAGCAGCGGCGGGCCGGTGCCATCGATCCCGGCACGGTCCGCACCATGACAACCGGCGCAGGCACTGTTGTAAACCATCGCCCCCTGAGAGTTGTCCGGCGGCCCGGATGCGATCTGCCCGATCATGGGTTGATTTTGTGCATTGATAATCAGCAGCCCGTGTCCGGGGCTCCATGCGGGGCCGCCCCAGGTGGCACCGCCGTCAGTGCCCGGCATCATAATTCGCGGCTTTGATCCGAACGGCATGAAACTCAGCGCGGGATCTGAGTTCCGGTATAGGGCGAGGGTATGGGCATGGGCTTCAGGCGAAATATCGGTGAGGTCGGTTTCATCAAAACCTTGCTTGGCAAACGCCGGCGGTGATTGCGGTAGCGGTTGGGTTGCCGCTGTTTGTTCTTGCTGCAGCGTTGAAGCGGGGGCTTCTGTCTCCGTGATCGGAAACAGGGATTCTCCGGTGTCGCGCTTAAAAACGTATACGTAACCATGTTTGGTGGTCTGTGCCACCGCATCCACAGGCTTGCCGTTTACTTTAACTGTGACAAGTGTCGGTGCTGAATTGAGGCCCCGTCCCCAAAGGTCGTGACGGACGATCTGGTAGTGCCACTTTACTGCGCCGGTGCCGGCTTGCAGCGCGACCACCGAATTGGCGTAGAGATTATTGCCGGGGCGATCGACACCAATAAAACCTCCAGCTGGTGAGCCGACCGCCAGAAAAGCAAGCCCTCGTTTAGCATCCACGCTGATGCCGGCGCGGACATCAGCACCGCCGATGCTGTCCCGTGCATCTGCGGGCCAGCTGTCGCTGCCGTGCTGACCGTTGAGCGGAATGGTGTGAAAGGTCCAGCGAATTTCACCGCTGCTGACGTCGTATGCGCGCACATCAGCCGGCGCTGCGCCTGGCTCGCTACCGACACGGCTGCCGACAATCAGCAGGTTTTGGTAGACAGCGCCCGGTGTGCTGCCGGACAGCAGCACTGAGCTTGCAGGACGGTCGAGACCTTCGCGCAGATCGATGATGCCGTCATCACCGAAGCTCTCGACGAGGCCGCCGTCTGCGGCATCAATGGCGAACAGATAGGGACCGACGCCGAAAAACAGTCGCTGGCTACGACCGTTGGTCCAACGGGCAAAGCCTCGTTTTGGTGAAGCTGCAGGATTCAGGTCGCCGCCGTTTAAACCGCGTTCGCGGAGTATGCCGGCCGGATCGATGCGCCATTTTTCATTGCCGGAGGCCGCATTGAGCGCAAAGACGCTGTGATCCGGCGCGATGCCGTAAAGCACGCCACTGATAACCAGCGGATTAACCTGCAGCTCAGAGCCGGTTACAGGCGCTGTGCCGCGCGCACTGCGATATTGCCAGGCCGGCTTTAGTTCGAAAACGTTGTCGACGTTGATTTGACTCAGCGCTGAATATTGCTGGTGCCCGGCGTTGCCGCCATAAGCTGCCCAGTCTGCGCCGGCCGGCGCGATGCTATTGGCAAGCTGCACTGAGCGGGCCGGTTTGGCTGTGGCTTGCGGTGCGTCGCCGTCAGACCAGGAGCAGGCGCCCAACAGAAGCGGAAGTAACACTGCAACAAGCAGACTTTTTTGAATCATCATAGTAGGTAAGACTTGATTTCTGTGCCGCCGTCGATTTTGTAATCTTCGCCGGTAATATAGGAAGCATTGTCGGATGCCAGAAAAAGAATACCGTTGGCAATTTCCTCGGGCCTGGCAAACCTGCCCATGGCGCTGACATTCTGCGTGGCTTCGCGGATGTCGTCGCTGACACTGCTCAGATAATACTGCATACCCGGCGAATCAATACCGCCGGGCGATACCGAGTTGACCCGTATGCCGCGCTTGCCATACTCAGCGGCGGCGCTTTTTGTCATCACGATGACGCCGCCTTTCGCGGCGGCGTAGGCGGCCTGAAAGGCTTGCCCCCAGTGGCCGGATGCCGACGCTACATTGACGATTGCACCGCCACCGCTGGCTTCGATCGCGGGTAACTGATACTTCATTCCGAGCCAGACACTTTTGAATGTAATCGCCACACAGCGGTCAAAGTCAGCTTCCTCAATATCGGTTATCGGGCGGGTATCAGTGGATTTGGCGGCGTTGTTAACGGCGATGTGGAGTGCGCCGAAATGCTCCGTCACGCGCCCGATCATAGCGCTGGTCTGATCAGCATCGGAGACATCTGCGTGAATATAAACAGCGTCACCACCGGCTGCCTTGATCCGGGCAACCGTTTCTTCGCCGCCTTTATCGTAAATGTCCGCAACCGCGATGCGGGCGCCCTGTGCGGCGAACAGCAGCGCGGTGCAGCGGCCGAGACCGCTACCGGCACCCGTGATTAGGGCGACTTTGTTGTCGAGTAATCCGCTCGCCATGGCTAGGCTTCGAATCGATGGTTGGTTGCCGCCCGCAAGCGTTGTTTCCACTCGCTGATCGCCGGATACTGCTTCATCACAGCGACAGATTCGGGCGCATCTTCAAACGCCGTGAACATCGGGTGCACGGCGAGATCGGCGATCGTCAGCGTGTCGCCGAGCAGCCAGTCGCCGCCGGCCAGTAGTTTATCAATTGCTTCACAGTGCCGGTGCAGGTCAATATCAAGCTGTTCGGCAGATTTGCGGCCGACGCCCTGATTACTGGTGATTTTGCGCAAACCGCCCGGAATGACTTTCGGCAGTAACCATTTCAGAAAACCGGTATTGTTGACCAGCATGCCGGGAATATTCTGCTTGCCGTTTTCCGGGATGCCGAAACGCAGGTGCATCTCATAAAAGTAAAGGCTTTCGTCAGCCCAGTCTTCGATGATATGCAGCAATGCCTGCTGCCGTTCGTCAGCTGGCAGCAGTGTTCGTTGCGGAAAGGTTTTTTCGGTGTAGTAGACGATGTCTGTTGAGTCCGGAATCAGTTTGCCGTCGTGCTCAAGACAGGGAAGCTTGCCCGACGGATTGAGTTTTTTTACCGCCGGGTCACCGAGACCGTATTCTTTTACCTCACAGGCGAGGCCTTTGTAATTCAATAGCCGCAATACTTTGTCATTAAAAGGTGACATGGCGAAACAATGTAATGTCAGCAAAGCCGGAGTCCTTGTTTTAGTGTTGAGCGGGCACCGCCGGTGGTATGCGCAGCGGGACTAACAGCGCGGCGGATAGTACCAACAGGCCGGCGAAAATCATCATGACGACTGAATAGGTACCGGTGGCATCGTAGATGGAGCCGGCAAGGATAAAGCTGGGCATAACAAGCAGCGCAATAATTGGATTCATCAGCCCCATCACCCGTCCATAACTGAGCACGCCGAAAACGGTTGCCAGCATCGCGCCCCAGACCGGTAGCATGCCGCCGGCGGCGAAGCCCATCAATGCCGCCGCAAGCAGAATAATGTTATAGGCCGGTTCTGTCGCCAGTAGTACGATGCCGGCCCCGGCCAGCCCGATTGCCAACCACAGGGCAACCCGCTGGCTCATTTTATCTGCGGCGATGCCGAAGGCTAACTTGCCGATAAAGCCGCAGACTGCGATAACCATAATCACACGGCTGGCATCGGCGTCACTATGGCCAAGGCCGACGGTGTAGGCGGGCAGGTTGGTCATAGTGGCGGAATAGACCATAAACAACAGGCCAACGCTCAGCCCTATCCACCAGAATGCCGGCATTCTGCCGATATCAGCAAAGGTCAGGTTCAACGGCGCGGTGACATCGGCCGACTCAAGCGGCGCAATCGATGGCGGATAATTACGTGCCAGCAATGTCGCGGGCAGTAGTAAACACAGGGCAACCGCGGCGGTGATTTGCAAGGTTTCGCGCCAGCCGATAGCGGAGATACCTGCCGCGATCAAGGCCGGCATCACGATACCGCCGACAGAGGTGCCGATTGCGGCGATTCCGAGCGCGCGGCCGCGATTCTCTGTGAACCATCGTGAAATCAGGGAAGAGCCGCAAAGCGGGCCGAGCAGCACCACCGCGGCGCCGACAAACACCGCGAAACTGACGCTGAGTTGCAGTACATTCTGGCTCAGGGACATCAGCATCAGACCGGCGGTGATTGCGAACACGCCACAGATCATCAGTCCGCGTATCGACCAGGTATCCACCAGTCGACCGAAGACCGGTGAATAGATCAGGCCCAGCAGGGTGGAGGCGCTGATGCCGGACATGATTTCGGTACGCGATGCGAACAGGTCGGTTTGCATGGGCACAACCAGTAAGCCGAAGGAATAGGTGACAAAGCCGGTGATGAAACCGTGCGCGAGAAATGCGATACCGACAATGATCCAGCCGTAGTACACGAGTTCAGCCTCTCCCGGAAAGGCAGGGAATATAGCACGCCGGGGTGATAATTTTACCTGCGCGCTGACACGACGTGTGGCGTCATGTGATTTTCTGCTAGCACAGGCTAGAATGCCCGGCTTTCTAAAATCAGCCAGAGTGATCAGGAGCTTTATTATGGAAATTCGTTTTGACGGGCAGGTTGCTATCGTTACCGGCGCCGGCGGTGGTCTGGGGCGCTCTCATGCACTGGAACTCGCCCGCCGTGGCGCCAAGGTCGTGGTCAATGATCTCGGTGGTGCCAAAGACGGTACCGGCGGCTCCTCAGCCGCTGCAGAAGCGGTGGTTGCCGAAATCAAAGCGGCCGGCGGCGAAGCGATTGCCAATGGTGCCAGCGTCACAGAGCGCGCCGATGTCAGCGCTATGGTCAAACAAACCATGGACGAGTGGGGACGGATCGATATTCTGATCAACAATGCCGGGATCTTGCGGGATAAATCATTCGGCAAAATGGATCTGGATGATTTTCAGCTCGTGGTTGACGTTCATTTGATGGGCACGGTGAACTGCACGAAGGCTGTCTGGGATATTATGAAGGCGCAGGAGTACGGACGTATTCTGATGACCACTTCAAGCAGTGGCATGTACGGCAATTTCGGTCAAAGCAATTACGGCGCGGCGAAGATGGGCGTTCTCGGCTTGATGAATACGCTGGTTATCGAGGGCGCGAAATCGAATATTCAGATCAACGCACTCGGCCCCTGTGCCGGCACCCGTATGACCGAGGGACTGATTCCGGACAAGGCATTCGAACTGCTCACCCCGGAAACCGTGACCCCGGCCGTGCTGTATCTGGTGAGCGAGGACGGTCCGAACCGCACCATTCTATCCGCCGGGGCGGGCTGCTACTCCCTGGTCAAGGTGGTAGAGACGCGCGGCCTCTACCTGCCGCCGGCAGAGCAGACACCCGAGGGTATCGCGGCCCACTGGGAGGCGATCACCGATCCCGA